>JAPLQC010000006.1 GCA_026399895.1 Burkholderiales bacterium | reverse complement strand
GCATTGGTCAGCGCTTTTCGCTGATCTGCATCTTCAGTCGCAAAGCTGACCGATAGCGACTGGTTTTTCTCACAACTATCAATAACCGCTGACATCATGGCCTGAAGTTGCTCCTCATTGGCGAGCGGCGGTGGGTAAATCACGACTGTACCGGCCATGTTCTGTAGCAGCTGACTAAACCTCTCAAAAAAATTCTCAGGACTACCGCCATTTACTTGGTCGATACGACGATCATCAAGCGCGATCAAGCGGCCTTCATCGAACGTGGGTAAGGCCGATACATCGCTCTCGTTCACATAGGCATATCCCTTTGATTGCGCGAGTGACAGCGGAACGATAGTTCTGCCAGCCTGCAGTTCAAACGGCGAGTTAGTCAGGAAATGAATGCCAGCAATACCCGGGGCCGGGCGTCCGCTCTGTGGATAAAACCTTCCGCGCTCTGACTTCATGTGACTTTTTCCTGCTTCCCGCCTTCGTGCTGCCTGAAGATCTTCGATTCGGCCCGCTAGATCTGCGTCACCATACTCCCCAGCCGCGATCGTAACTGCTGTCAGATTCGGATTTGTCTGCTTAGCATTGTCGATAGCTTCCAGCAGAAGCAGAATGCTCCTATTGGAACAGGACTGCTTGACGCCCTCATCGAAGTGTTTGATCGGCGCGATCACGACATGACCTGACGCCGCCGTGAGAGCATTCTTATAAGCGGATCTCATCTGCTCTTCAGTGGGGGTTACCGGATGAGAGACTGTCACTTCGACATGGGGGCGCGATTCACTAGGATCACTCACGGTTGTTGGCGGAGATTCTGTTTCCGGCCTTAAACCCCAGCATATCTTGCTATCGGACTTGATATCCATGACCTTCGCATTGGCAATACCTATCTGACCGTTTTCTTTCAACGGCACCATCAATCCCCTCCCACGCTCCGCGGGCATGAGTCTCGCCAGTTGGCTGGCGAGGGCTCGGTGAATTTCTATCGCTGTCCAGTCGGACTTGTTATTGATTGATGAACCTATTAAGGTGCCAAACACCGACCGAGTGTCCGCCAGTTCACGCATTGCGCGGCGAGAAATCTCCACGGATTTTTCTCGCTTCTCTACACTCTGAAACAACCTACCTAGGCGCTGACCGAAGGTAACTTCATGCAAAACGATAACTTGTTCTTGAGCGACCTTCTCAATCCTTGCCTCGACATTGGAGAGCCAGCCAAATTCTGATAGCTGACGCCTTATGTCATCGGTCGTGGTGTTTGCGCGGATATGGATATCAGTCATAAAAACGAATTTTGGATGATTAGATATATCTATATGAGAATCATGAAAACAGGATGTAGGTCTACTGCACAATAGCTATGTAGTACCGTCAGATTTATTCATCTCTCTGAGTCTCTGCAATACTTCTTCATAGGTAGACGGCAGGACAAAGGTGATCGAACGATCGATGTTTTTCTGGCTCGCGTCCGCATTCAAGCGACGTGCTGCTGCCAAATTCGCCTTCAAACATTCGTCCGAAAATTTCAGATCACCTGCTTCGATCACATCCGGCTCCACCTGAATGACAATCGCTCCTGCCGTATCACCGACCGCTTGAAAAATACGGTCTTCTATCTCTTTCGGAGTGATGGACGCCCTGGTCTGCGGAAAACACGCCATTTCTTTTGCAGCAGTGGTTTTTGTATAAAAGCGGTGAGATGGCTGGACAGGCTTCGCCAGATAATCAGAGAGCTGGCCATAGGTCACCTTCTCCTTACCGCCGTAAAACTTCGCTGCGCCTCGCATTTGTCCTTTTGCAAATCCGCCGGAGACGACCGTCAGATCCGACTTCATTGCGGTGACCCAACCCGTCCTGACTTCTATTTCGAAGCCAGAACGCTTCGGCGGCTTCGACATAAGCTCAGCTTTTGTTTGTTTAAGCTCATAGGCAGCTCGATTGAATGCCCTATCGATCGACTGCCCCATCTGCTTACGTATATTCCTCAGGCAGGGTTGAATCGAAGGACCATCCGCAACTGCGTTCTTTACTGCCTCGAACGCACGAATTGATTTTCCTTTGAGCTCTCCGGCGGCGGCGGCCAGTTTCTGGAGTCCTTTATCCAGCGAGCCTTCTTTACCAAGCTCTGCTCTGACATCGTCATGGATTTGTTGAATCGCACTACTTATTGACTTCATGACTTCTCCAATAGGTCTTATGTCAAAGCGATAATTGCAGGCGACTCTAAAGAACGAGTTTCATTGAATCCCATATAGTTCTGCCATCTTCAGGACTTGGAATAGCAGAAGTACGCAACACAACTCTTCGCAGTAATTGGACCAAGTGCCTACTCGGCAGGCAGAATTTCCCGTTCTGGGCTATACATTTATTGAGTTATCGAGCTGATCAGTGAAAAACCTATGGTTAGATACGAGAATTATTCGTTGGCATGCCGAAGATTTTGTATTCTTCACTTCATCCAATGCAGCCTTTAGACCCTTCCTACCTTCTATGAATTTCGGCACTTGAACGACCAAGGTACCAGTGGTATCTCGATGAGTGAAAAGTTCATAAAAGAATGTCTGATAATGATCTTCTACACCAACCCTCATTCTCGGGTTCGCTTTATACGTCAAAACACGTTGTGCTTTTAGTTCACAGCGCGGAATCTCGATAATGGGCACACCAGGATCGACATGTTCGTCACGGCGTTTGTTGCGGCGTTTGGTATCTGCGTACTCAATTGCCTTTTCTGCGAGCGAGGCGAACGCATGCAGCTGCGGACGATGCTCAACATATCCCTTGCCCTGGACTGCTAGATCTCCGATGTCGAGCAGATAGGTGTCTGCATCAACCAAAGTGGGATCACTGTGAATCACCTCGATATCGAATTTACCCACAATATCGGATGTATCCGCGACGATGGATGTATCAGCGGGCGTAAGGTACAACTCAGTGTTGAAAAGCGAATGATAGATACTGGCCGCACTCAACTCAACGCCGGTGTCGGCAAGCGTATGTATGTGCTTAAGGGCTACCTGCTTGTCTTCATCCGTTCCCAGTACCGTAGTTAGCACGGTGGCGACCCGACGGTTAATCTCGATCACCTCCGACGGACTGATGAACAGCTCGCTGAACCACTCCTTCCACTTACGCTCATGAATGTCGTGACTTATCTTTCCATCCTCAATGGTGTAAGTCACGCGTAATGGAACCGAGGAATTTTTACCCTTCGCTAAGTTATTGACCAAGTCAGTACAGCTCTGCTTATTAGCCAAACTGTCTGCTTTCATACGAAGCATAATGACCTTCTTTGCTAGGTATACGTTGTCTGTTTCAGCAACCGATAGTGATTCTGATGTAATACACACCGAGCATTACCAGTTCAGCCTACACACCTCGAGATATTGGTAAAGGCGGTCTTACTTATTCCCGATGGTCAGAAGTAATGTCACCAGGGTAGCCTGACGGTTCGTCGGACAACATCGATTAGTACACCGAGAAAACAAAACGGCCCGCGATGCGGGCCGTTCTGCTCGGGAGAGGCGGACTTATTTTTTCGCCGGAATATACAGGTCGGTGATGCTCCCCAAGCCCATCTCCGCCGCAAACATCGGCGTCTCGGACAAGGTGGGGTGCGCATGCACAGTCAGTGCAAGATCTTCAAGATCAGCCCCCATCTCCATCGCTAGCACAGTTTCAGCGAGTAGCTCACCGGCATTCACGCCGACAATGCCGGCACCGATAATGCGCTTGGTGGTCGGATCCCAAAGCAATTTGGTCACGCCATCGTCACGGCCCATTGCCAGCGCACGGCCGCTAGCGGCCCACGGGAAGTTCGCTTTCTCGAACGGAATACCCTTCGCCTTGGCTTCAGCTTCAGTGACACCCATCCAGGCAATTTCAGGATCGGTATAAGCCACTGAGGGAATGGTCATTGCATCGAATGCCACCTTGTGACCGGCGATCACTTCAGCCGCCACCTTCGCTTCATTAGTCGCTTTGTGCGCCAGCATCGGGTCGCCGCAGATATCGCCGATGGCAAAGATATTCGGCACATTAGTGCGCTGCTGACGGTCAACCGGAATGAAGCCGCGCTCATTCACGATAACACCGGCTTTGTCTGCCGCAATATCTTTGCCGTTCGGACGACGGCCTACCGCAAGCAGCACCATGTCATACAGCTGTGGTTCTGCCGGTGCGTTGTCACCCTCAAAGCTGGCGAGCAAACCATTGGCGCGCGCCTCAAGCTTGGTGACTTTGGTCTTCAGCATGATGGCTTCGTAGCGCTTCTCAATACGCTTCTGTAGCGGCTTGACGATATCGCGATCTGCTGCAGGAATCAGCCCGTCAGCGAATTCAACGACCGATACTTTCGAACCCAAGGCATCGTAGACGCAGGCCATCTCAAGACCGATGATGCCGCCACCGATAACCAACATACGCTTCGGTATCTGACGTAGCTCGAGCGCGCCAGTGGAGTCGATCAGGCGCGGATCATCATACGGAAAGCCCGGTATCTTCACCACCGATGATCCAGCGGCGATGATGGCGTTTTTGAAAGCGATCGTTTTGGTACCTTCAGCCGTCTCAACGCTCAGTGAGTTGGATGATGTGAACCCACCTTTGCCTTGCACCACCTGAACTTTGCGCGCCTTGGCCAAACCAGAGAGACCACCGGTCAGTTTCTTGATGACGCTTTCTTTCCAGCCACGCAGCGAATTGAGATCAATCTCAGGCTTGCCGAGCTTCACACCGAAATGCGACATCTCTTCGGCTTCCGTGATGACTTTTGCTGCGTGCAGCAATGCCTTAGAGGGTATACAGCCGACGTTCAGGCAAACGCCACCCAAGCTTGGGTAACGCTCGACCAGCACAACTTTCTGTCCGAGGTCAGCGGCACGGAATGCGGCGGTATAACCGCCGGGCCCAGCACCAAGTACCAGGGTGTCGCATTCGATATCAGCAGTGCCTGAAAAGCTTGACGCGACCGGCGCGGCAACGCTGGCCACAGGCGCGGCTGCAGCGACTGGTGCCGCAGCAACTGCGGGCGCACTCGCCGGTGCAGGTACCGATGTAACAGTAGAAGCCGCCTCGGCTGCTTCCAGTATCAGAAGGGGTGAGCCTTCAGCCACCTTGTCACCGATTTTGACGAGCCAGGATTTGACCACGCCAGCAGCATTGCTGGGAATCTCCATGCTGGCCTTATCGGACTCGACCGTGATCAGCGATTGCTCAAGCTGCACTGTGTCGCCGGGTTTGACGAGCAGTTCGATGACTTCAACTTCCTTGAAATCGCCAATATCAGGGACTTTGATTTCAATGGCGCTCATTGTTTGGCTCCGTTATTCTTTATCGTCAGGTTCTACTGTGGTCGCGATCTGATCGCACAAGCTGACGGCAACAAAAATCGCCGTCAGTCATCTCACAGCAGTGTCTTGCGCATGTCAGCGAGTACATCGCCGAGGTAAACCGTGAAGCGCGCGCCAAGCGCACCATCGATCACGCGGTGGTCATACGACAGCGACATCGGCAGCATCAAACGCGGCGCAAAGGCTTTGCCATCCCATACCGGCTTGATCTCTGATTTCGACAAACCAAGAATCGCGACCTCGGGTGCGTTAATGATGGGCGTGAACGATGTTCCGCCGATACCGCCGAGCGAGGAAATCGTGAAGGTTGCGCCCTGCATATCGGCGGGCTTCAACTTACCCTCGCGCGCTTGTGCAGACAATTCACCCATCTCTTTGGCAATTTGCGACAAGCCTTTTTGGTCCGCATTTTTAATCACAGGTACCACCAAGCCATTCGGCGTGTCCGCCGCAAAGCCGATGTTGTAGAAGTGTTTGAGAATAAGATTCTCACCACCAGCATCGAGCGAGGCATTAAACGCCGGGAATTTTTTCAAAGCGGCGACGCTAGCTTTGATGACGAACGCCAGCATCGTGAGTTTCACACCGGATTTAGCGAGCGATTCATTGGCACTCTTGCGGAATTCTTCCAGCTCGGTGATATCTGCCTGATCAAATTGGGTGACATGCGGAATCATCACCCAATTGCGGTGCAGGTTAGGGCCGCTGATTTTCTTGATACGCGACAGCGGCTCTAGCGAGGTTTGACCAAACTTCGAGAAATCCAGCGACGGCCATGGCAACAAGCCGAGCGCAGCACTACCACCCGATGCAGCCGGCGCTGCCGCGCCACCCGCCATAACCCCTTTGACAAAGCCTTGTACATCTTCAATCAGAATCCGACCCTTGGCGCCACTTCCTGACACACGAGACAGATCAATACCGAGCTCGCGCGCAAATTTTCTGACTGAGGGCGATGCGTGCGGCTTTTGTCCGTTGGATTCAGTAGCGGTAGTAACGATGGCGGATGCTGTAGTCGCTGGTACTGCAGTCACTGGTACTGCGCTCGCTGCCGGTGCTGCAGGTGCCGGTACCGGTGCCGACGCAGCTTCACTCACTTCTAGCAAAAGCACCAAAGAACCTTCGGCGACTTTATCGCCCAGCTTGACCTTCAACTCCTTCACAACGCCGCTGGCGCTGCTCGGAATCTCCATGCTCGCTTTGTCCGACTCAACCGTAATCAGCGACTGCTCAGCCTGCACCGTATCGCCCGGCTTAACCAGCAACTCGATGACCTCTACCTCCTTGAAGTCACCGATGTCGGGGACCTTGACTTCTACTTGGCTCATTATTTTTGCTCCGTGTTTTTGGTGAGAGCCGCTACAAGATACAAAGCGGCGAAGACGGCAGCAGATCGCTGCCGTTTCTTCTCATTAAACTGTGGTCGGATTTGGTTTACTTGGATCGATGCCGTATTTCGCGATGGCTTTCGCTACCAGTGACGCGTCGACCTTGCCATCATCGGCCAGTGCCTTCAGCGCAGCAACCGCGACATAGTGCCGGTTCACCTCAAAAAACTCGCGCAGCTTGGCACGCGTATCGGAGCGACCGAAACCATCGGTGCCCAGCACTCGGTAGGTACGCCCCTTCGGCATGAACGGACGAATTTGCTCAGCATAGCTGTGCATGTAATCCGTGGCCGCAATCACAGGCCCTTCGGTACCACCCAATTGCTGCGTGACGAAAGGTACATGCGACTGCTTCGCAGTGGGGTTGAGCATGTTCCAGCGATCTGCATCCTGACCTTCACGCGCCAGCAGCGTGAACGACGGTGCAGACCAAATATCAGCAGCGACATCCCATTCTTCTTCCAGCAGTCGGGCGCCTTCGATGACTTCACGCAGAATGGTGCCAGAGCCCATTAACTGCACGCGAAGCTTCGGCTTCTTCTGCGTTGATGGCTGCAACAGATACATACCTTTCAGGATGCCCTCTTCCTGACCCGGCTTGAGGCCTGGGTGGGCGTAGTTCTCGTTCATCAGGGTGATGTAATAGAACACATCCTCTTGCTTCTCGATCATGCGCTTCAGGCCGTCATGCATGATGACAGCGACTTCATGCGCGAAGGTGGGGTCGTAGGGCAAGCAGTTGGGAATCGTGGACGCCAACACATGGCTGTGTCCGTCCTCGTGCTGCAAGCCTTCGCCATTCAAGGTGGTGCGGCCAGCGGTACCCCCGAGTAGGAAGCCACGCGCACGCATGTCACCCGCCGCCCAAGCGAGATCGCCAACGCGCTGCAAACCAAACATCGAGTAGAAGATGTAAAACGGAATCATCACTCGGTTGTTGGTTGAGTACGAGGTGGCAGCTGCGATCCAGGAACTCATCGCACCCGCTTCGTTGATACCCTCTTGCAGAATCTGACCCGCTTTGTCTTCGCGGTAGTAGCTGACTTGATCTTTGTCGACCGGCTCATACAGCTGGCCCTGCTGACTGAAAATACCGATCTGCCGGAAGAAACCTTCCATGCCAAAAGTACGTGCTTCGTCGACGAGAATCGGCACTACGCGCGGCGCGAGTGTCTTATCGCGTAACAGCGCAGTCAGCACACGCACATAGGCTTGGGTCGTAGAAATCTCGCGGCCTTCTGCGGTCGGGTCAAGCACCGCCTGAAACGCAGACAGCTCTGGCACTGGCAACACGTCGTCTGCCTTGCGACGTCGCTGCGGCAAATAACCACCGAGTTGCTTGCGACGCTCGTGCAGGTATTTGATTTCCGGTGCATCGTCGGAAGGTTTGAATAACGGCACCTCGTGCAGTTGGTCGTCAGGAATCGGAATACCGAAGCGGTCGCGCATTTCGCGAATCGCATCGTCGTCGAGTTTCTTAGTCTGGTGCGCTGTGTTGCGCGCCTCACCCGACTTGCCCATGCCGTAGCCCTTGACGGTTTTTACTAGCAACACCGTAGGCTGGCCCTTGTGCTCCTGCGCGGCTTTGTACGCGGCGTAAATCTTATGTGGGTCGTGACCACCGCGCAGCAAGCGCCAGATATCGTCGTCCGACAAGTTGGCGACTAACTCCAGGCCGCGCGGATCTTTACCAAAGAAATGCTTGCGCACGTAGGCGCCGTCTTTAGCTTTGTAGTTCTGGTACTCGCCGTCAACGGTCTCCATCATGATCCGTTGCAACACGCCGTCCTTATCGCGCGCCAGCAGATCATCCCAATTCGAACCCCAAATCACCTTGATGACATTCCAGCCTGCACCACGGAAGTCCGCTTCCAATTCCTGAATGATTTTGCCGTTGCCGCGCACGGGTCCGTCCAGGCGCTGCAGGTTACAGTTGATGACGAACACTAGGTTATCGAGCATCTCGCGACCGGCCATACCAATCGCGCCCATCGACTCCGGCTCATCCATTTCGCCATCACCGCAGAATGCCCATACCTTGCGATTGGCTGTATCCGCAATCTGGCGCGCATGCAGATACTTCAGAAAACGTGCCTGATAGATCGCCATGATCGGGCCCAGACCCATCGACACGGTCGGGAATTGCCAGAAGTCAGGCATGAGTTTCGGGTGCGGATACGACGACAGACCCTTGCCATCGACCTCACGCCGGAAATTCAGCATTTGGTCTTCAGTGATACGACCTTCTAAAAAAGCACGCGCATAAATACCCGGCGCTGAGTGGCCTTGTATATAGAGTAGATCGCCACCGTGGTTTTCTGAAGGCGCATGCCAGAAATGGTTGAAGCCAATACCGAGCATATTGGCGAGCGAAGCGAAACTGGAAATATGGCCACCCAAATCGCCATCAGTGCGATTGGCTCTGACGACCATTGCCATCGCATTCCAGCGCATCCATGAACGCAGGCGCTCTTCGTATTCGAGATTACCTGGGCAGTGCTCACCGAGGTGCGCCGGAATCGTATTGACGTAAGCGGTATTACTAGAGAAAGGAATATGTGCACCGCGTCGCCGCGCCAAATCCACCATGCGCTCGAGGAGATAGTGCGCCCGTTCAGCGCCCTCATGTTCGATCACGGATTCAAGGGCATCAAGCCACTCGCGGGTTTCCATGACGTCGGGGTCGTTGGCGGCTTGCGCCAGGATATTGTCGATTTGCGCTGCCATATCAGTCTCCAGTGTCGGTGGTGGCTGGTGCACGTCTTAAAGGCGCCGGATGAATGACCTTACCCCGAAATTCAGCCGGACTTCAATCGGGAGAAGTGTATCAGGACTTCATTGATTTTTCAAAATACGGTAGGTGATTTCATAATGTAGTAAATTATTTAAATGAAAACGCGCAGCGGGTGGCACTTTAATGCAGAGATTTTGCGGCGGGATGCGGAATGCCGGGGGTTTGCCTCGAATCAAACTTTTCCCCTCACTCTTATAATGCCTGCTCTGTTAACCCGATATCTCCTACGACCATGTCTGCAAAAATCATCGATGGAAATGCCCTCTCGGCCCAATTACGCGGCGAAGTCGCCCAACGCGCTGCTGCGCTCACCGCCAAGGGGCATCAGCCCGGTTTGGCAGTTATCTTGGTTGGTGACAGCCAAGCCTCACAGGTCTACGTCCGAAATAAGGTAAAGGGCTGCCAAGAGAACGGCATTTACTCGGTACTGGAAAAGTACGATGCCAGCATGTCGGAAGCTGAGTTACTGGCGCGCGTCGAAGCCCTGAACAATGACCCGAAAATCAACGGCATTCTGGTTCAGCTGCCGCTTCCGCCTCATATCGATGCTAATAAGGTCATCGAAGCTATCGCCGCAGAGAAGGATGTGGATGGTTTTCACATTAGCAATGCCGGGCTACTGATGACGGGTCAGCCTTTGTTCCGCCCGTGCACGCCGTATGGCGTTATGAAAATGCTGGAGTCGATCAACTATCCCGTACGCGGTGCCACCGCCGTCGTCGTGGGTGCATCGAATATCGTCGGCAAGCCGCAGGCCATGCTGCTCTTGCAAGCGGGCGCCACCGTCACCATCTGTAACTCGAAGACGCGCGACCTCGGTCACCACACCCGGGACGCCGATATTGTGGTGGTCGCTACCGGCAAGCGGAACATCGTCACCGCTGACATGGTCAAGCCAGGTGCAGTAGTCATTGATGTCGGCATGAACCGTGATGACGCCGGGAAACTGTGTGGTGATGTCGACTACGCACCAACGGCAGAGGTTGCTGGCTGGATCACGCCAGTACCGGGCGGGGTTGGGCCGATGACGATCACCATGCTATTGGTAAACACGATTGAAGCCGCAGAGCGCGCGGCCCACGGCTAACTCTTGAAACATTATGACGACTAACGCCTTACTCGATTTCACCGATCTTCCACGCTTCGACCTGTTTCAACCGCCGCATGTCACGCCGGCCATCACACAGCTGCTGGATGATGCCCGTAAGACTGTGGCGCAACTCGAGCAATCGGAGGTGATCGGGTGGGATGCGTTCGTCGTCCCGCTCGAGGCGGTGACCGAGCGGCTGGGTCGTGCCTGGGGCGTGGTGGGCCACCTAAATGCGGTGGTCGACACGCCCGAGTTGCGTGCGGCTTATAACGAGAACTTACCGAAGGTCACCGAGTTCTGGACCGAACTCGGACAAAACCTGAAGTTATTCGAGAAATACAAAGCACTACAAGCCAGTACGGAATACGCGACCTTGTCATCGCCGCGCAAGCGTATCGTCGATAACGCAGTGCGAGACTTTCGACTCGGCGGGGCAGAACTCGCCGATGCGCAAAAAGTTCGATTCGCTGAAATTCAGGAGCAGCTCGCTGCGCTGTCGACGCGTTTTTCAGAAAATGTTCTGGATGCGACTAATGCCTACGAGCTGATTATTGATGACGAAGCGCGTCTAGTGGGGCTCCCGGACGACGTGAAACAAGCAGCGCGCACATCAGCCGAGCGCGAAGGCAAAACCGGCTGGCGCTTCTCTTTGCATTTCCCGTCGTATTTCCCCGTTTTGCAATACGCTGATGACCGTGCGCTGCGTGAAACCCTGTACCGCGCAAACGCTACCAAAGCCTCGGAGCTGGGTGCTAATGCGGAATGGGATAACAGCCCACTAATCACCGACATTCTCAAACGGCGCGACGAAGAAGCCAAAATACTTGGCTACGCGAATTTTGCGGAAGTGTCGCTGGTGCCGAAAATGGCCACCTCACCCGCACAGGTGATTCAGTTTCTGAATGATCTGGCAAAACGTGCTCGAACCTTTGCCCAGAATGACTTGGCTGAATTGCGCGCCTTCGCCAAAGCCGAGCTGGGGTTGGAGCAATTGGAGGCTTGGGATATCACCTATGCGTCGGAAAAGCTGCGCGAACAACGCTACGCTTTCTCCGAACAAGAAGTGAAACGCTATTTCCCCGAACATCGCGTCATCGGTGGTCTATTCCGGCTAATCCAAAACATGTTCGGTGTTGAGATCAAGCTGGACAGCAGCCCGCTTTGGCACCCGGATGTCTCGTTCTACCGCATCGAGAAAAAAGGCCAACTAATCGGGCAGTTCTATCTTGACCTGTACGCACGCAATGGAAAACGTGGTGGCGCATGGATGGATGATGCACGCGGCCGTAAAAATCTCGCGGGTGATTTGCAAACCCCGATCGCCTACCTCACCTGCAATTTCACTGAACCCGCTGTCATTGATGGTGTGAAGAAGCCGGCGTATTTCACGCACGATGAAGTGATTACACTGTTCCATGAATTTGGCCACGGTCTGCACCATATGCTGACGTCGGTCGATGAGCTCGGCGTATCCGGTATCTCGGGTGTTGAGTGGGATGCCGTAGAGCTGCCCTCGCAGTTCATGGAAAACTTCTGCTGGGAGTGGGATGTCCTGCAGCACATGACTGAACACGTCGACACGGGCGAACCCTTGCCGCGATCCTTGTACGACAAGATGATTGCCGCTAAAAATTTCCAGTCGGGCTTGCAGATGCTGCGGCAAGTCGAGTTTTCGCTGTTCGATATGCATCTGCACTTTGATTACCAGCCGAATGGCAATCAAACCGTCGCCGAGTTACTGGCTGAGGTCAGGCATCAAGTGGCGGTGATCATTCCACCTGCCTTCAACCGTTTTCAGCATTCCTTCTCCCATATCTTCGCCGGTGGTTATGCCGCTGGGTATTACAGCTATAAATGGGCAGAGGTATTGTCTGCTGACGCCTACGGTGCTTTCGAAGAGGCGCAAGGCGACCCGAATCGTCTGGCAGAAACGGGCTTGGCTTTTCATCGCGAGATTCTCTCGGTCGGTGGCTCACGTCCAGCGCTGGAGTCGTTCACCGCATTCCGTGGCCGCGCACCGAACATCGATGCGCTACTCCGACATAACGGCATGGTGCAGGCAAGCGCGTGACTCGTATCGATTTTCACAGCAAAGTCCCTGACAAGCTGAACTACGCCTGTCGCTTGATTCGCAAGGCGCAAGCTGCCAATACTAAGCTGGTGGTGTTCGCTGAAGATTCAACGCAGTTGGCGCAGATCGATGCGCTACTGTGGACCTTCTCGGAGCAAGACTTTCTGCCGCACGTGATCGCTGGTGATACGCTGGCAATGCAGACGCCAATTGTGTTGACGGATGATTGCGAGCGTCCCCTGCCCCATCATCATGCGCTTATCAATCTGTCACGCCGTGCCCCAGATTACTTTGCACGTTTCGAGCGCATGTTCGAGCTAGTGGCGAATGACGAGCAGGATTTGATTGCAGGTCGTGAGCGCTACAAGTACTATCAGCAACGTGGCTACCCGCTCACTCATCACGTGGCTGATCCATCATGAAAGATACTGAGATCGATATCCCGGTACTCACCGACGTCATCGAAGCGCCGGCTGATGCACCCACAACGCATGCTGCCACTCACGCTCTACCATTAGAGCAGATAGAAGAGGCACTGTCAGAACGACTGATTGCCGAACTGTCATTGCAAGTACCGGTGCTGATCGAGGCTGCACTGCGCGAACATCTTCCGCTGGCACTCGGCGCACGCCTACAAGCAGAGCTGCTGAATACGCTAACCAATGCCTTGCCAATAGCAGCGCAAGCAGCAACATCGGAACTTTCTAGCAAAGTTGCGTACGAACTCGGCGTATTGCTTGAAACACGCTTGCAGGAAGAGGTCCGTACTGCTGTTGCCAATGAAATCGCAGCGCTAAGGACTCAGTCCTAAGGACTCACCTTTAAGGACGCATCATTCCTGACTGTCATTGTTTCAAGTACCTTGATCACACGCCGCACAGCGTACCCTGATGATCAGCGCTATTTGAAGGCGCTACTCGTCTGACACAGGATCCAACATGAAAGTGATTGTTCTCGGTGCCGGCATCATTGGCACCGCCTCGGCCTGGTTTCTGCAAAAAGCAGGTCATGAGGTGACGGTAATCGACCGACAACCCGGCGTCGCACAAGAAACCAGCTTCGCCAACGGCTGCCAAATCTCGGTATCGCACGCCGAGCCGTGGGCTAACCCTGGCGCACCCCTGAAACTGCTGCGCTGGTTGAGTCAAGACGATGCGCCACTTTTGTTTCGTCCACGCGCCGAATGGCTGCAATGGCGCTGGGGACTACAATTTCTGCGCGAGTGCACACCTGCACGAGCGGCTCACAACATCCGCCAGATTGTGTCCATCGCCGAATACAGCCGACAAACCCTGCAAGCGCTACGCGCTGAGACAGGCATCGACTACGACTGCGAGACGCGTGGCATTCTTCATTTTTACACCGACGAGACCGAGTTCTCGCAATCGCTGGCGGCGGCGCAGTTGATGCGTGATTTGGGTTGCCCACGCCGTAGTGTTGACGCCGATGAGGCTGTTCGTATCGAACCTGCACTGAGTTCGATTCGATCAAAACTGGTCGGCGCTGACTTCACACCGACGGATGAGTCGGGTGACGTCTATAAATTCACCACGGGCCTTGCGCACGCTTGCGAACAACTAGGCACGCGTTTCATCTTCAAAACCATCGTGACACGACTACTCACCGAAGGTAGCGGAGCATCTTCACGGATTACCGGCGTCGAAGTGATTGACGAGCACGGGCGACATCAGCAAATGCACGCGGATAGCTACGTACTGGCGATGGGCAGTTTTTCGCAACCGCTGGCCAAACGTATCGGTATTGATCTGATGATCTACCCGGGCAAGGGCTACTCCGCGACCTACGCCGTCAAGGAGCCTACGTTGGCACCAATGGTGTCGCTGACCGATGATGGTCATAAGCTGGTGATCTCACGACTCGGCGACCGGCTGCGGGTAGCAGGCACGGCAGAGATCAATGGCTACTCACGTGCATTAAACGAAGTGCGCTGTGAAGCGATCACACGCCGCACCCAAGAACTTTTCCCGCATGCCTGCGATTATGAAAACCCGGTGTACTGGAGCGGACTGCGTCCAATGACACCTTCAAACGTTCCTTATATTGGTCGCAGCCGCTATAACAACTTGTTCCTGAATACGGGCCATGGCACGCTGGGCTGGACCATGGGCTGCGGCTCTGGCCGGGCGATCGCCGATCTCGTGGCCGGGCGCCGCCCTGATCTTGATTTCCGTTTTACCGGCGAGGTAAGCGGTAACGCCGCGCCTACCCTGATCTCGCTGCCGGCGCGCGGCTAAACTGCACAATATGCTGGCTTGCTGAATTGATTATCAGCGCCGAGCACGTTGTCAGCGAGCCGCAACTTGGTTTACCTTGCGCATTGATGTAATCATTCAAATTGAGTTTGTACCCACGGAGGCTATCCATGCAATTCAGATTTCCTTGTCTTTCTCTGCTCGCGATGTGTCTCGCGACAAGTTCCGCATTTGCCCAAGAGCAGGTGGTCAAGATTGGTCATGTCGGACCACTGTCAGGCCCAATCGCGCACCTTGGCAAAGACAACGAGAATGGTGCACGGATGGCAATTGACGTGCTGAATGCAAAAGGTATGACGCTAGGTGGGAAGAAAGTGAAGTTTCAGCTAGTCGCTGAAGACGATGGCGCGAACCCGCAGCAAGCGACGTCAGTCGCGCAGAAGCTCACTGATGCAAAAGTGAATGGCGTGATCGGCCATCTCAATTCAGGCACCACGATTCCAGCATCGAAGATCTATCACGACCATGGCATCCCTCAGATATCACCATCGGCCACTAATCCCAAGTACACCCAACAGGGCTACAAGGGTGCTTTCCGTGTGGTTGCCAATGATGGACAACTTGGTGGGGCGTTGGGGCGCTATGCCGCTAATACCCTGAAATCGAAAAATGTCGCGATCATCGATGACCGAACCGCCTACGGCCAAGGCGTTGCCGATGAGTTCGCCAAGGCGGCGAAGGCAGCCGGTATCAATATCGTTGGTCGCCAGTACACCAACGACAAAGCGACCGACTTTAATGCCATTCTTACCGCCATCAAGGGTAAGCAACCTGATCTGGTCTTCTTCGGCGGTATGGATGCGGTCGGTGGCCCCATGCTGCGACAGATGAAGCAACTCGGCATCAATGCCAAATTCATGGGTGGTGACGGTATCTGTACCGAGCAGTTGCCCTCATTGGCAGCAGGGGGGATGGGCGATGGCCAAGTGGTCTGCGCTGAGGCAGGTGGTGTAGAAGACAGCGGAAAGAAAGCGATGGAGTCCTTCCGTACCGACTACAAGAAAAAATTTGGCACCGAGGTAAAACTGTATGCGCCATATGTATACGACGCGGTGATGGTGATGGCCGACGCAATGCAACGCGCTAATTCTGCCGAACCCGCCAAGTATTTACCTGAACTCGCCAAAACCAGCTACCAGGGCGTTACCGGGAAAATCGAATTCGATGCGCGTGGCGACATGAAACAAGGCACGCTAACCCTCTACACCTACGAAGCCGGCAAGCGTTCACAAATCGCCGTCGTGCGATGAGAGATCGTCGATCGCCTCAGCCGCGCTGAGCGAAATACTCGAAAGCCACAAATAAAAAGCGCTCCCATCGGGAGCGCTTTTGCATGGAGATCTGGCGCGATTACTTGAGCGACAGAATCCACTGTGCCAGTTTCTTCGCTTCAGCATCGCTCACTTGAGGATTGGCTGGCATCGGAATCTGACCCCAAACGCCGCCACCACCTTTTTGAATCTTGGTAGCAAGCTTGGCTTCAGCTGACTTGTCGCCCTTGTACTTGGCTGCGACTTCCTTGTAACCTGGGCCGACCACTTTATTGTCAATTGCGTGGCAGGCTAGGCAGTTTTTTTCTTTTGCAAGTTGCTCGCTGGCGAGCGCCGCATTCGAAGCCAAAGCTGCGATTGCAGCTACAGCGACCAAGATACGTTTCATGTGTGTCTCTCCGTTGAAAATTAAAGCGAGGGAATTGTAGCGCGTTTTACGAGCCAGTTCACCCTTCAGGGCCCCGCTGAGCTGACTCTACGGATGCCCAGCCGCGGCAACTATCCGTATTTGAAACTTAGCACCGCGAATCAGGCCCACAACAGGCGCTTACACTCGCTCACACTTGTGCACCTGACTCACGAACAGCTTAATCAGTCACCGCACCACGACTCGCGCTCGATGCCAATTTGGCAAATTTTGCAAGTACGCCGCGGGTGTACTTTGGCGCAGGCGGGGTCCAGGCTTTTCGACGCCGCTCAAGCTCGTCATCCGGCACGTTGAGCTGTATCAGCAACTGGTGCGCATCGATGGTGATGGAATCGCCTTCATGCACCAGCGCAATCGTCCCGCCAACCACCGCCTCTGGCGACACGTGACCGACCACCATGCCCCAGGTGCCACCAGAGAACCGGCCGTCAGTGATCAAGCCAACTGACTCACCCAGCCCTTTGCCGATCAAGGCAGACGTAGGCGACAGCATCTCTGGCATACCCGGCGCACCTTTCGGTCCCAGATAGCGCAATACCAGCACGTCACCCGCGTTGATCTTATCGGCAAGGATGGCGGCCATCGCCGATGGCTCATCGTCAAATACCCGCGCCGGCCCGGTAATGACCGGGTTCTTCAAACCGGTGATCTTGGCAACACAGCCCTCGGTTGAGAGATTGCCCTTCAAGATCGCCAGGTGACCCTGCGCATAAATCGCCTTTTCGATCGGCATGATGACGTCCTGATCTGCGCGCGGCTGATCCGGAACATGGGCCAGTTCTTCCGCCATCGTCTTGCCGGTGATGGTCATGCAGTCACCGTTCAGCAGGCCGGCATTCAGCAGGATCTTCATTACTTGCGGAATGCCGCCGGCCGCGTGCAGATCGGTCGCCAAATATTTACCCGATGGCTTCATGTTGCAGATGACCGGTACCTTCTTGCGCATACGCTCATAGTCATCGATGGTCCACTCGACGTTCGCCGAATGCGCAATGGCAAGGAAGTGCAGTACCGCGTTGGTCGAACCACCGGTGGCCATAATGACCGCAACCGCGTTCTCGATCGACTTGCGGGTGATGATGTCGCGCGGCTTGAGATTGTTCTTCACCGCCTGAACCAGCACGCGCGCCGACTCCTCGGCCGAGCGCACTTTTTCTTCATCCGGGTTCGCCATCGTTGACGAGTACAGCAAGGACATACCGAGCGCCTCGAACGACGAGGACATGGTATTGGCCGTGTACATACCGCCGCAGGAGCCGGTCGAAGGACAGGCATTTTGCTCGATACCATCAAAGTCCTCCTGCGACATCTTGCCCGCAGTGAATTGGCCAACCGCCTCGAAGGCCGACACGATGTTCAGGTCCTCACCCTTCCATCTACCCGGCCGGATAGTGCCGCCGTACACATAGATGCCCGGTACATTGATACGCGCCAGAGCGATCATGCCGCCAGGCATATTCTTGTCGCAGCCGCCAATCACGACACAACCATCCATCCACTGACCTTGGACACAGGTTTCGATACTATCGGCGATCACTTCGCGCGAGATCAGCGAGTACTTCATGCCCTCGGTACCCATCGACATACCGTCGGAGATCGTCGGCGTGCCAAACACCTGTGGATTCCCACCGGCTGCTTTAGTGGCCGCGATCGCTGCATCAGCCAGCTTCTGTAACCCGGAATTACATGGCGTAATGGTTGAGTGCCCGTTGGCGATACCAATCATCGGATTATTGAAGTCTTGCTTGGTGTAACCCATGGCGTAATACATCGCACGGTTCGGGCTACGCTCCACCCCTTCGGTAATATGCTTCGAGCGTTCGTTGGCGTCCATCAGATCTCCGTTTTGCTATCAAATCGTTTCAGCGTCGCTGCGCGAATAGCAGCGAGCAAATGAATATACTACCTTGCCTTACCGGAATACTGATTCCCGACGTGAAGGCCCAAATTCAGTTGGTATCTCCGGAAAGTGCATACGTGAGGGCCCAAATTCATTTGGTATCTCCGGAAAGTGCATGCGCAAGTCTGATGCTCGACTGCAATGGCAATTTGTCTTATGGTCCAATACGGTGGCTAAATGGCGTGACACGGCGTTAAGGACCTGCTGCAATATCGCCCCTGCTAATTGTCTGATGCGAGAGAATTTCTGAATGCTGATTCACCCAATGCCCGACCCGATTGCGCTGGCAATAGGCCCACTCGCTATTCGTTGGTACGGTTTGATGTATCTCGCTGCCTTTGTGCAGTTCATGCTACTCGGACGTTTGCGTATACGTCAGCCCCATATCGCTCGCGACGGATGGACCACCGCAGATATTGATGACCTACTGTTTTACGGCGTGCTCGGTGTCGTGATTGGCGGACGTCTTGGCGAGGTCTTGTTCTATCACCCCGGCTATT
>JAPLQC010000071.1 GCA_026399895.1 Burkholderiales bacterium | reverse complement strand
CCTTGGTACAATCCTACGTGATCAATAACTATTTGGATCTTTACTCAAACTTCGAGTACGGCGCCGATAGTCAATTTAACCAACGTGATAGCCGCGTGACGTCTGGCATTAATGCCCCGCGCACGCTCAGCATGAGTGGCCTGGGAAAAGAAGCTGCCAATACTTTCGGCGTGCAGATTCAACATGATCAGATCAGCAACGGCTTGTTGAGCGCCAGGCAGAGACAGAGAAATCGCGACGACGATTGCTTCCTTGAGCAATGCCGTCGCGACCGTATCGCCCAGAGCAGCATCGGTGTTTACGCTGAGAACCACGTTCATTGGAACGACTGGTTCCGTACAGTCGCTGGTCTCCGGGGTGATTACTTCCGCTTTGCCAATACCGGCCTATCCAGCCAGCGAGCAGGTGGCGTGTCCGACAACAATCAACGACTTCATCACTAGTCCCAAGTTGAATCTAGTCTTCGGCCCGTGGAGTAAAACCGAGTACTACTACAGTGCTGGCAATGGCTACCACTCCAATGATGCCCGTGGCGTGACTATTGGCAGTGGGATACGTGCCAATGGATTAGTTCGAACCTTTGGGCAGGAAGTTGGCATTCGTACCGAGATCATCGACGGTTTGCAAACCACGCTGGCGGTTTTTCAACTCGATAATGCATCGGAGATCGTCTATATCGGTGACGCTGGGCGTACCGAAGACTCTGGGCGACGCAGCCGTCGAACCGGCTTTGAGTTCAATAATTATTTCAAGGCCAATCGGTGGCTCACGATTGACGCCGACTACGCACTTGCGCGTGCGCGATTCCGCGATCCTGATCCGGAAGGTGATTACATCCCGGGTGCGGTCGAGGGCGTGGCGTCGGTCGCTGCGATCATGGATGATGGGGGCACCTACAGCGGCTCGCTGCAACTTCGGCATTTCGGTCCGCGCCCGCTCACTGGAGATAACGCGCTACGCTCAAATAGCACCACAACATTGAATGGCCGGCTCGGCTACCGCATCAACAACGATACCCGGATTGAGTTGATCGGGTTTAATCTGCTGAATAGCAAGCACTCGGCGATTGATTATGCGGTGGATAGCTACTACTATCCGGCAGGCAGCACTACACTGCAGAACGGGGGGCCCTACCGTGTGTTTCACCCGATCGAGTCCATCAGTTTTAGGGTCATGCTGATTACCCGCTATTAATACAAGACTGAACGATCCCGTAGTAATGGCAGCTTTTTTACGACTGCGGTATCAGCTGTGAAGAGGTGAGTACGACCCCTTAGGGCACATACACCCTGACTTTTTTTTACGCAAGTTATAGGCAAGGGTGTGCCAGTCCTCTTTGTGCCACAAAATACTCAATACCTAAAAAACACGGCACCCGAAGGTGCCTTGTCGTTAAAGCGCTGATCTATCTTCAGTCAAACGTCAGTCAAACACCGGCGACTCCACGCCCAGCACCTTGTGCAACTTCGGTGAGGTGGTGGTGTACTGCATGTGGATTTTCTTGTCCGGGAAAATATACGGTGCTGCACCGAAAGCGGCTAATGCAGCCTCATGGAAGCCCGACAGAATGAGTTTCTTCTTGCCGGGGTAGGTGTTGATGTCGCCCACCGCGAAGATGCCGGGCACATTGGTTTCAAACTTCTCGGTATCTACGACCAATTGCTTGCGTTCGATATCAAGACCCCATTCGGCGATGGGGCCGAGTTTCGGCGATAGTCCAAAGAACACCAACAAATCATCCAGTGGCAGACGGCGGGTAACACCATCAGCACCCGTGACTTTGATCTCGGTGAGGGTGTCGTTGGCTTCTTCGAAACCGGTAACTTGGCCAATCAACAGCTGCATTTCGAATTGTTCGCAAAGATCACGCATTTTTGCGACCGAAGCAGGTGCGGCGCGGAATTCCTCGCGCCGGTGAATCATGATCACTGACTCGGCTTTACCATGCAGATTGAGTGCCCAGTCGAGTGCGGAATCACCACCACCGCAGATGACGATATTGCGGCCTTCAAAGCGTGCGGGATCTTTGACCCGATAGAACAGTTGTTTGCTCTCGAACTTCTCAATGCCATCGACCTTGATGGTGCGTGGCTGGAATGAGCCAACACCAGCGGCGATGAAAATCGTTTTAGTGATGAACTTGGTACCCGTCGAAGTCTCGAGATCAAAGCGACCATCGTCACGCTTTTGAACCAGCGTGACTTCCTGTCCGAGATGGAAGGTGGCACCAAACGGAGCGATCTGCTTCAGCAGGCTATCGGTTAGCTCCTGGCCGGTACAGATCGGGACTGCCGGGATGTCGTAGATCGGTTTGTCCGGGTACAGCTCGACGCACGGTCCGCCAACGGCAGTCAGCGAGTCAATCACATGGGCTTTGATTTCCAGAAGGCCGAGTTCGAAAACTTGAAACAGGCCAACCGGACCAGCGCCGACGATTACGGCATCGGTTTCAATAGGGGTGAGGACAGGAGTATTCATTAGGATCAGAAGTCACTTGCGGACCCGCACGGGTCCGGGTGCTGAGCGCCTGCGAAGGGCAGGCGCGTTGGGGTTAAACAGTTCAGCGCTTGAGGTGCTGGAGCTTGTCTTTGACGTCTTTCCAGTCGTCAGCATCAGCCAGCGCGCTCTTGGATTTTGTAATCGACGGCCATTTACGGGCCAGTTCAACATTCAATTTAATGAACTGCTGCTGGTCGGCGGGGACGTCTTCTTCCGCAAAAATCGCGTTGACGGGGCACTCGGCTACGCATACCGCGCAGTCGATACACTCGTCAGGTTCAATGGTGAGAAAGTTCGGGCCTTCCCGGAAGCAGTCCACCGGACAGACATCGACACAATCCGTGTAGCGGCAGCTGATGCAGGATTCGGTTACAACGTGGGTCATGAGGCGCGTCCTATCGGTTTGTCGAGCGCAAGTCGCAAAGCCTTGTATTTTAAGACAAATAAGCCTCGTCCACAAACCGGGCTTAGATGTTTTCCGAATATGCTAATACTTTAAGCCGAGTATATCGGACGCTACTTGGGTGCTTATCTAGTAGCTATTCCGGCGCGATTCAGCTTACGTTCAGTCGACATCGGGGCGCTATAGCCGCGAATACCCGTTAAATTATTTATGAAAATCGCCCGCTCGATAGAAGGGGCATCATGGACACATCGGCCGCACGTAACGCGATTTTCCAGCGCATCCGCCAGGCGCAGGGGCGACCGAGCAGGTCGCTGACTGCTTGAGGTGATACTGCGGCGCGCTCGGCGGCTTGATGATCGATTGCGATCAGACGCCGAGTAACTCGACATCAAATATCAAAGTGGCATGCGGCGGGATCACGCCACCGGCGCCCTGCGGGCCATAGCCGAGCGAGGAGGGGATCACCAGGCGACGCTTGCCGCCGACCTTCATGCCCTGCACGCCTTGATCCCAACCTTGAATCACATGGCCCGCACCCAAAGCAAACTCGAAAGGCTCATCACGGTCAACGCTTGAATCAAATTTTTCGCCCTCGCTGCCATCGGGTTGCTGCAGCCATCCGGTGTAATGCACACTGACAAAGTGACCAGCACTTGCTTCGTCACCCTCGCCGACTACCAGGTCTTCGTATTGCAGTCCGCTTGATGTCATGGTCATAGACATGCTGATCTCCTTCGTTGGTTTACGTGGGCTGCATTCTATCAGCCGAGTACTCCTATAATTCGATCCGGCAGTAGTCTGGATTCACCTAAACAATCTCTCTCTTGAAGTGACTCATCATGGCATTTGGCATCATCATCATTGGCGACGAAATTCTTTCCGGCCGTCGTAGCGACAAGCATCTGGCGAAGATGATCGAGTTGCTCGCCGAGCGTGGCTTATCGCTTGAGTGGGCGGAATACATTGGCGATGATCCGCAGCGCATCACCGCGACCTTGCGGCGTACGCTGGCCACGGATGACATTGTGTTCTGCTGCGGTGGCATTGGTGCTACCCCGGATGATCACACCCGTCAGTGTGCGGCGGACGCTATCGGCGCGCCTCTACAGCTGCATGCCGAAGCCAAGGCATTGATTCAGCAGCGCATTGTCGAGATGGCGGAGAAAGACCCGATAAAAGCCGATCTAAACTCCGCAGAGAACCAACACCGGCTCAAGATGGGTGAATTTCCCCGCGGTGCGGAGATTATCCCGAATGCATTCAACAGAATTCCCGGGTTCGCATTACAAGGTACGAATGGCGGTAGCCACTACTTCGTGCCCGGATTCCCGGTAATGGCCGAACCCATGATGAAGTGGGCACTCGATACCCATCATTCGCATCTGTTTCACGCCGTGAAGCATCTCGAGAAAGCAGTGATTGTTATCGATGGTATCGAATCAGCGCTAACCCCTTTGATGGAAGCGATCGAGCGTGAATTCGCCGATGTAAAGGTGTTCAGCTTGCCAAGCGTTGCGGAGAACGGCAAGCGGCGTCATATCGAACTTGGCGTCAAGGGTGATCCAGAGTCGGTCGAGCTTGCGTACGTGCGCATGCTCGAGGGACTTGAGGCGCTTCACCAGAATTACGTCGTCGACTGAACGCCGCTGAATAAAACATCGCTAAACAAAGCATCGATAAGTTAACCATCGATAAGTTAAACAGCGCCTACAGCTTTGGTAGCCCTTTCAGGGCGATGTGTGTTGTTTAGAGGCTTTACATTCCCTTTTTCGGAGATGGCATTACGTGGATGCGTATTACAGCGACTGCTTCGTACTGCCACTACCGGCGGGACATCGCTTCCCGATGGCCAAGTACCGCATGTTGCGCGATCTGGCAGTCGCACAGATACCCACGCTTCAATGTCATGAAGCGCCTAGCACCACTGATGGCGTACTCGCGCTGGCGCATCATCCGCATTACATCCATCGAGTCACCAGCGGTGCCTTGTCATCTGATGAGCAACGCGCCATCGGCTTTCCTTGGTCCGAGGCGATGGTGGAGCGGTCGCGCCGATCTTCGGGTGCCACGATTGCGGCATGCCGCTCAGCATTGCAGTATGGCGTTTCTGTGAATCTAGCGGGTGGTACGCATCACGCACATGCCGACTTTGGGCAAGGATTTTGTGTGTTCAATGATGCCGCCATCGCGGCACGTTTGATGCAGGCTGAGCGACGCGTTACGCGCGTCGCCATCGTAGACCTTGACGTGCATCAGGGTGATGGTACGGCGTCGATACTTGCCAATGACGATGCGATCTTCACGCTGTCTATGCATGGGGAAAACAACTACCCCTTCGCCAAGGCCCATAGTGATCTGGATATCGCGCTTCCCGATGGTGCCGACGACCAGTACTACCTTGCGCAGCTGGATCTTGCGCTGGAGACGCTGTTTGCACGCTTTGATCCGCAATTGATTATCTATTTGGCGGGTGCTGATCCGTATGAAGGTGACCGTCTGGGTCGGCTGGCGCTGACGATGGATGGATTAGCCCAGCGTGACCGCGCGGTACTCGATGCAGCTAAAGCGCGCGGCTTGCCAGTGGCGATTGCTATGGCCGGTGGTTATGGGCACAGCATCGATGAAACGGTGGCGATTCATTTACAAACACTGCGCATCGCAAGCGAATACCTTATTGCGCAGCCCGCAAACCTGATGGGGTGAGCCCATTACAATAATGGCGTACCTTAATTTTTCTCTCAATTGATAGCGTTCGAAATTATGTTGGACGCTTTCGAAATCGCCTACCGACACGATGGCAATTTCGTCGTTTCTTAATGCCTAAACTACCAAGCGAATAACCATGATTCAGACACCTACCCAAAAAACTGTCGACGAAGTGATTCGTTCGCGTCATTCAATTCGCGCTTTTTTGCCGACGCCTGTGGCGCAAGAAGATATCGAGGCAATCCTGGAGGTTGCTGCACGTGCGCCTTCAGGCTCGAATACCCAACCATGGCGCGTGTACGTAGTGACTGGGGCGGCGCGTGATCGGCTCGCACAAAACATTGTCGAGGCCTATCTCGACCCGGCCCAGAACGCCGCGCATACCGAGGAATATCCTTATTACCCTAGACAGTGGGTGTCGCCCTATATTGAGCGCCGCCGAAAGGTGGGTTGGGATTTATACGCGCTGCTAGGTCTAACGCGTGACAATAAATCGGGTATGCAAGCCCAGCACGCGCGTAACTTCGCGTTCTTTGATGCGCCGGTCGGTCTTATCTTCACCATCGACCGGGTGATGGATCAGGGCTCGTGGCTGGATTACGGCATGTTCCTGCAAACGCTGATGATCGCAGCCCGCGCCCGCGGGCTTGATACCTGTCCGCAGGCAGCATTCACGCAGTTTCACCGGCTGATCAGCGACACCTTGGCGATCCCGGCCGAGCAGCAGGTAGTGTGCGGCATGGCGCTCGGTTACGCCGACCCGGCCAGGGCCGAAAACAGTCTGATGACCGAGCGCGCAACTGTTGCTGAATTTGCTACTTTTATGGACTGACACTTTCGCGGCTAAAATCCTTTAGGCGTAATAGGGCGTAATAAAGCCGTTTAATTAGCGCTTATAAGCCCCTCATTTACTTGCCTATTTTTACGAATTTGCTAAACTGCAAGCCTCTTTTCGCACCAAATCGGGGTTAGAAATGCGTGTTTTTTCGCTAAAAGTACTGCTGTTGACGCTGGTTGCGGCGGTCGCGCTGCCTGTGTCTCATGCGGCTTCATCCCCGAAGCGAACCCCGAATGCCGAGGCCAAAAAGAAAGTGGTGGGGGCACGTGGTGCCAAGGCCAAGGCCAAGCGCGAGCCGCGCGACACCCGAGAGGCACGCGAGCATCGTCGGCGTCAAATGGCACTGGAAGGTGGCGGCGTTCAAAAGTCCGGTACCAAACGCCGCGGTGCTTATCAAAAAGTAGCGTTTGCATCGGCATTGGCTGGTGTGCCGCCGGTACTGACTGCGGGCGATCTCGCCGGCCTCAACGTCACCCCAAACCCGTTGGCGCTGAGCTCGAACGTCGCGCTGGTGATGGATCAAACCACCAATGAAGTCTTGTTCGAGAAAAACGCGACGGTCGCTTTGCCGATTGCCTCGATCACTAAACTGATGACGAGTCTGGTGGTGGTCGAAGCAGGGCAAGATCTGGATGAGTTGCTGACCGTGACAGAAGAGGATGTCGACCGCGAGAAATTTACCCACTCGCGTCTACGTGTTGGCGCACAACTCTCGCGCGCGAATATGCTGCATATCGCCTTGATGAGCTCGGAGAACCGCGCCGCTGCTGCACTGGGTCGTAATTACCCGGGCGGTATCCGTGCCTTTGTTGCTGCCATGAACACGCGCGCGCGCGAACTCAGCATGGATAGCTCGCAGTTCAGCGATTCCACCGGCTTGAACAGCTCGAACGTATCCAGTGCGCGTGATCTCGCAAAACTCGTGGTTGCCGCTTACGAGCACCCGCTGATTCGTCAGTACTCAACCGATAGCCGTTATGCGGTTGATCCGGGCGGTCGCACGCTGGAATACCGTAACTCCAATGGCCTGATCGAAAGCTCTGATTGGGAGATCGGTCTGCAGAAGACCGGGTATATCTCTGAGGCGGGTCGTTGCCTCGTGATGCATGTTCATGTGTCGGGCCGTCCGTTCGTGATGATTTTCCTCGACTCCAAGAGCAAGCAGGCTCGCTTGGCAGACGCTAGTCGTATTCGCAAATGGTTGGAATCACGCGGGGCTTCGGTGGTGTCTGAACGTCGCTCAAACCGCAGCTAACTTTGGCTAATTGCTGCCAATTGGTGGCATAAAACAAAAAAAGCGACCCGACCGGTCGCTTTTTTCTTGATACTTCTGCCCGGATCAGATGCTCTCGATTGCCTGATAACCGAGCACATTCGAGATGCTGCTCGCGGTAGTGATCAGATCATCCAGCCACTCATCTTGCAGACGATCGACTGGGGCGGAGATCGACAAGCCAGCAACCAATCGCCCGGAATCGTCGCGGATGCCGGCTGCCATACAGCGCACACCGAGTTCAAGTTCTTCATTGTCACGCGCATAGCCACGCGCGCGTACCAGCGATAGCTCGCGCTCCAGCTTGGCCAGATCGGTAATCGAGTTTTTGTTATGCCCGGCAAGACCGGTGCGGGTCGCGTAGGCGCGCACGGCCTTGGCGTCGTCCACCGACAAAAACAACTTGCCCGTCGAGGTCAGGTGCAGTGGAGCCCGGCCACCAATGGCGCGTACCACCTGCATGCCGGAGCGCTCCGAGAAAGCGCGGTCGATATAAACAATCTCGTCACCCTGGCGCACCGAGAGGTTAACCGTCTGCTGGGTCTTGCGATGGAGTGCCTGCATCCAGGGCAGAGCGGCTTCCCGGACATTGAGTCGGCTCTTGACGATATTCCCCAACTCCAGCAATCGCATCCCTAGGCGGTAGCTGCCAGGCTCGGTCCGGTCGACGAAGCGTTTCGCGACCATGTCATTCAGGATGCGATGGGCGGTCGAGGGGTGTAAACCTGTAGCGCTCGACAGGTCTTTCAGGCTGACCGGATCAGAGTGGTCAGCCAAGACGTCGAGCAACGTGATCATGCGCTCGATGACCTGGATCGAGGTTTTGTCACTGCCGGGGCTTGGATCGGATTTCATGGTGGGTTGGTGTGATGCCGAATTACCTTATATCACAATGTGAAACGGTATTTCAAGTTTGGCCGCTGTTCGATCAATCCTTGGACCCCAACGAATTTATTTCATCACCCCGCGCTGTTCTATTGATGACCGAGGCATCGGATAATCCGCGTTGTCAAAAAATGCTAGCTCGCTAGGAAAAAATGCGTATCGGACTGATGGTGACCTGTCTGGTCGACGTGATGCGTCAGGAGATCGGGTTGTCTGCGATCAAGTTACTGAAGGCCGCAAGTTGTGAGGTGGTGGTGCCGGAGGCGCAATCTTGCTGCGGGCAATCCGCTTATAGTGCGGGCTATGCCAGCACCTTCCGGCAAAACTTTCCGCGAGATTTATCGCGATCATCAGCGTTCCTGAATTATGTCTGACACCGAACAACCGGTAAGCCAATTCAAGAGCAAGAGCGGGCTGCGACGTGTGTTCGCCGCCTTCTTTTACTCG
>JAPLQC010000044.1 GCA_026399895.1 Burkholderiales bacterium | reverse complement strand
GATAGACGAACAGATCGAGGCAGACATTGGTGTCGAGAACCAGGCGGGTGGGTGATTTCGGTATCATTCGTCTGATTATCTTGCGACGCCTTTTTAAACCACAGTTTTTTCGGTATCGATACCTACGTCGGTTCGGATCGATGTTTTCCATACACTTTAATTAGATGCTGCGCACCGCTTATGTTGATTGTTCTTTCACCCGCTAAAACGCTCGACTTTGAGTCGCCGATTAAGGTCAATAAGACCACTGAGCCAGATTTTATCCCGCGCTCGGCGGAATTGATCTCAACGCTACGCACGATGCCTCCAGCGCAAATCGGAAGTCTGATGAGTATCTCCGATAGTCTCGCGCAATTAAATGTCGCTCGCTACGCCAGTTGGTCGAAAAAATTCACGCCAGATAATTCACGCCCGGCGGTGCTCGCGTTTGATGGTGATGTTTATGAAGGGCTGGATGCGCGAAGCCTAAATGCGCGGCAACTCGATTGGGCGCAGAAGCATTTGCGCATTCTGTCCGGCTTGTACGGTTTGCTGCGCCCGCTCGATTTAATGCAGCCTTATCGGCTGGAGATGGGTACACGTCTGGCGACCAAGCGTGGCAAGGATTTATACGCCTTCTGGGGCGACCAGATTACCGAGGCATTGAACGAGTCGTTGACGGTGGCGAAGGCGCAGGCTCTGGTGAATCTGGCGTCTGAGGAATACTTCAAATCAGTAAAGCCCGCGAAGTTGGATCGCCCGGTAATTACCCCGGTGTTCGAGGAGTGGAAGGGCGGCGGTTACAAGATTGTTTCGTTTTTTGCCAAGCGCGCCCGGGGTTTAATGGCGCGCTATGCGATCGAGCATAAGCTCACTAAGCCAGAGCAGCTGAAGGATTTTGACAGCGAGGGTTACGGCTTTGATGCGAAGGCTTCTAACGAATCGCGTTGGATTTTCCGTCGGCGCGCCGCCTGAAAAGTCGGTCGCGTTGTCGGAGGCGACTAAAAAATCGCTGGCCGTGTCGAAGCTAGCTTACCAAACCTTCCACCAGGGCTTTTTGCCGCTGGCGATATCAGCCGCATCAGCTTTAGGGAAGTTCAGTTGATAGACGCGCTCGGTATCGTCGCGTAGTTCTTTCATGCCCATCGCGTCGTACGACAGCATTTGGATGCGCAGCGCACTTTTAGCGGCTTCTGATCCGGGGTAATCACGCACCACGTTTTGCGCGCGGTTCGCTGCTGCGACGAAGGCGCCGCGACGGTAGTAGTAGTTGGCGACGTGCACCTCGTACTTGGCCATCGCATCCACCAGATAAGTCAGTCTGTCGCGTGCGTCGTCAGCGTACTGGCTGTTAGGGTAGCGGTCGATCAGCTGCTTGAAGGCGTCGAAGGCAGCACGTGCAGCTTTAGGGTCGCGCTCGGTGGGGTCTTGCTCGCTGACAAAATCAAACAAGCCTTTTTTGTCTTTGAAATTGGCTAACCCACGCAAGTAGTACATGTAATCAACGTTGGCGTGGTTCGGGTGCAGCCGGATGAAGCGGTCAATCGCTGCCAGACACTGTGCTTGCTCGTTTTGCTTGTAATAAGCGTAAGCAATTTGCATTTGCGCACGCTGTGCGTACGAGCCGAAGGGGTAGCGCGACTCGAGTTTCTCGAAGAATTTGATGGACTTTTCGTAGTTGCCGCTTTTAAGCTCGTCCGCAGCCTCGGCGTATAATTTGTCAGCCGACCAGTTCTTGGTCTCATCCGGTTTTTCTCCCAGCGAACCGCAGGCAGCGAGTGCCAGCGCGAAGGCCATCAGAGTGATTCTCAAGAGATGCTTCAGCATGGAGGAGGTCGGTGGCAGATCTAAAAAAGAGCCACGATTATAGCCGATGAACACCCCCACCAAGCCGGTCTTTACCGAGCAAGAACCCGAACTCATCTCGCCAGATCCAGCGGATGCGCTTGACGACGCCGAAGACGCTGACGAATTCAGCGCTGGCGTTGATGATCTTGCGCCGATTTCGCTGAAACTCGATGCCAGCAGCTGCGGTGTGCGCCTCGACAAAGTATTGTCGTCGCGCCTGCCGCAGTACTCACGCGCCCGCTTGCAGCAATGGATCGACAGCGGCCATGTACTGGTCGATGGCAAGGTAGCGAAAGCAAAGTCGGGCATGCTGGGCGATGAGCTGATCACCCTACAACCACAACCCTCCAACAGCGACTTTGCCTTCCAGCCCGAGCCCATGGCCCTGGAGGTGCTGCACGAAGATGAATCGATTGTGGTGATCAACAAGCCGGTTGGCTTGGTGGTGCATCCGGCTGCCGGTAATTGGCAGGGCACCATGCTGAATGGTTTGTTACATCGTTGGCCGCAACTGGCGGGTGTGCCGCGCGCGGGCATTGTGCACCGGCTCGACAAAGACACCAGTGGCTTGCTGGTGGTCGCAAAAACCTTGTCAGCGCAAACCCACTTGGTGCGACAGCTGCAGGAGCGCAGCATGGGGCGTGAGTATCTTGCGCTGGTATGGGGCCAACCTATTTCGAGTGGACGTATCGAGGCCGCCATCGGACGCCATCCGCGTGATCGAACCCGCATGGCGGTGAGTAAATCGCTACTCGCCAAATCCGCAGTGACGCACTATTCGCGCGTAGCCAACGGTGTGCTCGATGGAAAACCAGTGGCGCTACTGCGCTGTAAGTTGGAAACCGGCCGTACCCATCAAATTCGCGTGCACCTGCAGTCAATTGGGTTTCCATTGGTAGGCGATGCCGTTTACGGCAAGCAGCATCTGGTTGGGGTATTTCCCCGTCAGGCATTACATGCCGAACGACTAGCGCTGCAACATCCCGCGAACCGTCGTGAAAGCTGTGAATGGACGGCAGCGCTGCCGGCCGATATGTCTGAGCTACTGGCACGCGCTGGTGTTGATGTTTCTATCGCCTGATGCGCGTACCTGTTCTTGATATTCCATGGCCTGATCTGCCGACATCGGTCTCGGTGTTGTCGACTACGCGCCAAGGCGGCGTCAGTGCCGCACCCTATGACGATGGCGTGGGCGGTGGTGGTCTTAACCTGGGCATCCATGTCGGCGATGCGGCGGATGCCGTCACACGCAACCGAGCGCTGCTGCGTCAGCAACTACCGTCTGAGCCAGTCTGGCTGACACAGGTACACGGTACGCGAGTGATCAACGCGGACTCATTGCCACCCTCGACCGAAGCCGATGCCAGCATCGCGACACTCGCTGGCGTGGTCTGCACCATCATGACGGCTGACTGCACCCCCGTGCTACTGGCGGATAGTCGTGGTCGCGTGGTGGGCGCCGCGCACGCAGGTTGGCGCGGCCTCGCTTCCGGGGTGTTGGAAGCTACGGTAAACGCGATGCGGGACGCCGGTGCCGAGGAAATCCTTGCCTGGCTCGGGCCGGGGATCGGGCCGCAGGCGTTCGAGGTGGGTCAGGACGTGGTGGAGGCCTTCGCGCACCTTCAGGCTGACAGACCAGCATTCAGGAAAATAGAGGACAAGCCGGGCAAATTTCTGGCGGATCTGCCCGAGCTGGCGAGGCGAGCACTGCTTGGGGTGGGGGTATCTCAGGTAACTGGTGGCGAGCACTGCACCGTCAGCGACCCTGAGCGGTTTTACTCATTTCGACGCGACCGCACCACGGGCCGCATGGCCTCGATGATTTGGATTAACAGCCTGTCTGATTAGCGCGGTCCATTGATTTACCGAGACCGGCGCTACTTCACTTCGTCGGGGTCGTGCTTAGATTCTTGGGCGACGCTATTTTGTCGTTCTTGCATCATGCGCAGACGCGCTTCTTCGTTGCGTCGACGGCGCTGTGGGCTGCCACCGAGGTACACAATGATCACCGTTGGCAACACGCCGTACAGGAAAAACGTCATAATGCCAGCGACCACCGTCTCCTCGGTGATAGCCATCATCAGCGTCACATAAATCCAACCCACTGCAGCGATATGCACGGTATGCCTGCTCTAGCGAAAGTCAGCGCGCATCCTAGCACCGACCACCACGCGCTGCAGCGAACGCTCGACTGAGCAGTCCGGAAAGCGCATGAATACTTCAGACCGCAACGCGGCGCAGCAGGCAGCCGCACAGCAGTGGCTCGAGCAAGTGACCGACCCGAAGCAGTGGCAGTCGATGTTCAACCTGATGCAAGCCGGGATGCCCTCCATGCCGGCCATGCCGAACTTGCCAGCCGTGCCGCCGATGACGCCTGTCAATGCAGCGGTACCGCCTGAGAAGCTGGCGCAGCTACAAAAAGATTACACCGAAGAGGTATCGACACTCTGGACTGCACTGGTGGCACAACGTGCGCCTGAAATTCGCGACCGCCGGTTTGCTGACCCTGCCTGGCATCAGAACCCGCTGCATGCGTTCAACGCTGCGGTGTATCTGCTGAATGCGCGTTACCTGAACGCGTTGGCCGAAGCAGTCGAGACTGATGAAAAAACCAAACGTAAAATTCGCTTCGCTACTCAGCAGACGATTGATGCTTTATCACCTAAAAACTTTTTAGCGACTAACCCCGAGGCTCAGCAGAAGCTAGTGGAGTCGAAAGGCGAGAGTTTGACGCGCGGCATCATGCACATGCTGTCCGATATGGGTAAAGGCCATATCTCGCAGACTGACGAAAGCGCGTTTGAAGTGGGGCGCAATGTTGCTACCACCGAGGGTGCGGTTGTATTCGAGAACGAGGTGATGCAGCTGCTGCAGTACCGGCCGCTGACCAAAGAGGTACATGAGCGTCCGCTGTTATTCGTGCCACCTTGTATCAACAAGTACTACATCCTCGACCTGCAGCCAGAAAATTCACTGATTCGTTACGCGGTTGAGCAGGGGCATACGGTGTTCGTGGTGTCGTGGGTGAATCCCGACGCTGCGCTCGGCCATCTCAGATGGGATGATTACATCGAACAAGGGCCGATCCGCGCCATGGAAGTCGCACTCGACATTTGCGGCGCGAAACAACTGAACGTACTCGGCTTCTGCGTCGGCGGCACGATTGTCGCGACGGCGCTGGCTACCTTAGCGGCGCGTGGCAAACATCCAGCATCTAGCGTGACGCTGCTCACCACGATGTTGGATTTCACGGACGTTGGTGTGATTGATGTGTTCGTCGACGAGCAACAGGTCGCGCAACGCGAGCAGTCGATAGCGAAGGGCGGTTTGATGCCCGGCCGCGATTTTGCGGCGACCTTTTCCAGCTTAAGGCCAAATGATCTGGTTTGGAACTATGTAGAAAACAATTACCTGAAAGGCGAAGAGCCGCCAGCGTTTGATCTGCTGTATTGGAACTCAGATAGCACCAATCTACCGGGCCCGATGTTCTGCTACTACTTGCGTCACATGTACTTGCAGAACGAGTTGCGCAAGCCAGGCAAGTTACGCGTCAGCGGCGACCCGATCGACCTCAGCAAGTTGAAGCTGCCCGCGTTTTTGTATGCCTCCCGTGAAGATCATATCGTGCCGTGGGGTAGTGCTTATCTCACCACCGACCTGATCAACAAGGGCAAGCGGAACCAGAACCGTTTCATTTTGGGTGCATCGGGTCACATCGCTGGTGTGATTAACCCGCCAGCCAAGAAAAAGCGCAGCTACTGGGTGAATGACGCCCTACCGAGCAGCGCAGATGAATGGCTGGTCGGCGCCACCGAGCAGCCGGGTAGCTGGTGGACAGAGTGGTCCGCCTTCCTGGCCGAGCACGCTGGGACCATGCGCAAAGCCCCCGCCAAATACGGCAATACCCGCCACAAGCCGATCGAGCCGGCGCCCGGGCGCTATGTGAAGGTCAAGGCTGCATAAGGCCAAACCCAACCTGCTGGCGCCATCCAGCGAATCTCTTGTCACATTGACAGGGCACCGCCGAGCGACCAGCAAGGCGGCGCGCGGTGCGGCGCAAAATAGTCGTAATGCACCGCCTAATGCTAGACAACTAATTGATTTTCGGGACTATAATCGCCGCAGAGACACGGGCCCGTGCTCGTCATTTAAACAAGATCGCATGTATTCATTGCGACGCAAAAGAGTGGACACCTCATGAATAGCGCAAAAAAATCGGCCGAGCGCCTGATTAAGAAGTACCCGAACCGCCGCTTGTACGATACCCAGACCAGTTCCTACATCACCCTCGCAGACGTCAAGCAGCTCGTGCTTGCCAATGAGATATTTGTGGTGGTGGATGCCAAGACCGAGGAAGACCTCACCCGCAGCATCCTGTTGCAGATTATTTTGGAAGAAGAGTCGAACGGTCAGCCCATGTTCTCCAGCTCGGCCTTGTCGCAAATCATTCGCTACTACGGTCACGCGATGCAGGGCATGATGGGCTCGTATCTGGAGAAAAACATCCAGGTGTTTATCGACATCCAAAACAAAATGGCCGAGAACTCGAAGGGCTTGATCGATGAGAAATCATTCAGCCCTGAGATGTGGACGCAGTTCATGAGCGTGCAAGCGCCAATGATGCAGGGCATGATGAGCAACTACATCGAGCAGAGCAAGAGCCTGTTCATGCAGATGCAAGAACAGATGCAAAGCCAGGCGAAGAACGTGTTTGTGGGATTTCCGTTCCCGGGTATGAACGGTAACGGCGCCCACTCACCAGGGGCTGAAAAAAACTGACCCTCACCGTTTTAAACGAACCACCAAAAGCCGGCACATGTTGCCGGCTTTTTTAAGCAGTAGTTTCTACGCTAGCGCTCCACCTGCCACGATAAAGAACCCTGACCACGCCCTCGAAGTACTTACAACGCAATCACTGATACAACATGCCATCAATATCTGAAGCAGCTCCCAAGGTTGGTTTCGTCTCACTCGGTTGCCCCAAGGCGCTGACCGATTCCGAGCAAATCCTTACTCAGTTGCGCGCTGAGGGTTATGAAACGGCCAAGTCTTACGATGGTGCCGATTTAGTGATCGTGAATACCTGCGGCTTCATTGATGCCGCGGTACAAGAGTCGCTAGATGCGATCGGCGAAGCGCTGAATGAAAACGGCAAGGTCATCGTTACCGGCTGCTTGGGTAGCAAGAAAGATGCGTCGGGCGAAGAGATCGTACGCAAAGTACATCCCAAGGTACTGGCTGTCACGGGGCCGCATGCACTGGGTGAGGTGATGGATGCGGTGCATATGCATCTACCTAAACCGCATGAGCCTTTTCTTGATCTGCTGCCACCGCAAGGCGTCAAGCTCACGCCCAAGCACTATGCGTATCTGAAAATCTCCGAGGGCTGTAATCACCGCTGCAGTTTCTGCATTATCCCGTCGATGCGCGGCGATCTGGTATCGCGCCCGGTAGCGGACGTTATGCTCGAGGCTGAAAATTTATTCAAAGCGGGTGTCAAAGAATTGCTGGTGATTTCCCAAGACACCAGTGCATATGGCGTTGATGTGAAGTTTCGTACCGGCTTCTGGAATGGCAAGCCGATGCGCACGCACATGACCGATCTGACCCGCGCGCTGGGCGAGCTGGCACAGCAATACGATGCCTGGGTACGTCTGCATTATGTTTACCCTTATCCGCATGTCGATGAGATCATTCCGCTGATGCAGGGTAATCATGTGCTGCCCTATCTGGAGGTGCCGCTACAGCATGCGCATCCAGATGTACTCAAGCGCATGAAGCGCCCCGCAAGTGGTGAAAAAAATATCGAGCGCATCCGCGCCTGGCGCGAGCTTTGCCCCGATATCACGATACGTTCCACCTTCATCGCCGGATTCCCCGGCGAGACGGAAGAAGAATTCTCCTATTTGCTCGACTTTCTGCGCGAAGCAAAAATTGATCGCTTGGGTTGCTTCGCTTACTCGCCGGTCGATGGTGCAGCGGCGAATGCTATTGAGAACCCGGTACCGGATGAAGTGCGCGAAGAGCGCCGCGGCCGTGTAATGCAGCTGCAAGAACAAATTTCGCGCGAGCGTTTGCAATCGAAGGTCGGTAAGACCTTGCGGGTACTGATTGACGCGGTTGATCATAATGGCGCGACCGGTCGCTCTGCAGCCGATGCGCCGGAGATCGATGGCGTGGTCTACATCAAGCTTCCCTATGAACCGGGGCGTGAGCTGAAGCTCGGAAGCTTTGTCGATGTTCAGATCACCGCCGCCGATGCACATGATCTCTGGGGTCGTGTCGACTAAGGGCTTTCGATTAAGGACTGTCGATTACTGTCGGGTGATCCGTGGCTGACGAAAAAAAATCCCTGCAAACACTGCTGACGGCGACGGATTACCGTCCACCGGAAGGCTTCTCTGCATTTCCGAGTGCGATTCATCACGCCTCGACCGTTTTGTTCAAGAATGTTGCTGCTTTACGCGCTCGTAACTGGCAAGAGAAGAGCGGCTATACCTACGGATTGCACGGCACGCCGACCACCTTCACGCTCGAGGCGCGCCTAGCCGAAATAGAAGGCGGCACGCATTGCTTATTAGCGCCGAGTGGCCTGGCAGCGATTGCCATGATCAATCTGGCACTGCTAAAGAGCGGTGATGATCTGCTACTGCCTGACAACGCCTACAACCCGAATCGCGAACTCGCGCATTGGTTGCAGTCTGACTTTGGCATCAGTTCGCAGTTTTACGATCCGATGATCGGTGAGCAGATTGGCGAGCTGATCAAGCCGAATACGCGATTAATCTGGACTGAGGCGCCGGGTTCGGTGTCGATGGAAATGCCGGACGTGCCAGCCATCTGTCGTGCTGCCAAAGCGCATGGGGTGCCGGTGGCTTTGGATAACACCTGGTCGGCTGGTTTAGTGTTTCGTGCGTTTGAGCATGGCGTGGATATCGTGATGCAGGCGCTGACCAAGTACCAATCGGGTGGCTCGGATGCGCTGATGGGTGCGGTGATCACGCGCGATAAGGCGCTGCACAGAAAAATCGATACCGCGCATATGCGGCTAGGCATGGGGGTATCTGCTGACGACACTTACCTGGTGCTGCGTGGTTTGCCGACCATGAAGCTACGCTTCGATGCGCATGACGCTGCTGCGCGCAAGATCGCTGCTTGGTTAAAACAGCGACCCGAGATCGCGCAGGTCTTGCACCCGGTATTGGAAGATTGCCCGGGCCATGACATCTGGAAGCGCGACTTCACAGGGGCGGCTGGTTTGTTCTCGGTGTTATTTGATCCGGCTTACAGCGAGGCACAGACCGATCGCTTCATCGATAGTCTGAAGTTGTTCAAGATTGGTTATAGCTGGGGTGGTGCTAACAGCTTGGCGGTGCCTTACCGTATGGCTCAGATTCGCCGTGACTGGCCGCATCAAGGGCAGTTGGTGAGATTCAATATTGGTTTGGAAGATGTTCAGGACTTGATCGATGATCTGAACCAAGCTTTTAAAAGCCTCTAGCGAGACTTTTTATTTGGCGACCAACGCAATAAGCTCAGCGCGCCAGTCAATGAAACAAATTGAGTACACCATCCAGCCCAGAGTGGTTCAGCGCGACCTTGGCTTTGGCTTGGACTACCGGTTTGGCGCGAAACGCAATCGACAATCCCGCAACCGACATCATTGCCAGATCATTGGCGCCATCTCCGATCACAATGGCCGCTGACGTGGGCACGCCCAGCTCGGCGGACTGCTCGATCACAGTTGATTTCTTTGCTTGCGCATCGACGATGTTACCTAGCACCCGTCCAGTCAGTTTGCCATCAACAACTTCAAGCCGATTAGCATGGCTGACGTCCAACTCGAGTTCATGCTCAAGCCGCTCGGTGAAATAGGTAAAGCCACCGGATACCAGCACCGTGCGCAGGCCCGCTTGTTTCATGGCGTGCAGCATGGAGTGCGCGCCTAGGGTCAGTTCGAGTCTTTGCTCGAATACACTCGCCAGCGCTGATTCATCTAATCCTTTGAGTAGCGCGACGCGACGCTGCAAACTCTCAGCAAAATCCAGCTCGCCACGCATGGCCGCCTCGGTAATGGCAGCGACTTCGGATTTCAAACCTTGCATATCGGCGATCTCATCGATGCATTCGATGGTGATCAGGGTGGAATCCATATCCATTACCAGCAACTTGAAATCATGAAGCTGCAGATCAGCGGGTAGTAAAGCGTAGTCGATCTTCGCTTCCTGGCTGAGCTTTTGAATCAGGGCGGTGGATTGTTCGCTCAGCGCTGAGGGTAAATCTGCGCGCCAAGCCGTGCTGGCGATCATGGTTGGATTTTCGGCGCCTACCTGCGCTGCGATTAGCGCTGCGGTGTGTTCGTTGGCGTCGGGGCCTTGCAATATCAGTTTGGTTGGGTGGGTGTTCATCGCCTCAGGCGGCTAATGCCTTGATAGTAGATTTCACCTGCGCCACACGCGCAGCGAGATCGGGCATATTCGCACTGACACGCAGCTTGTCCTGCCCGGATAGCTTTACGTGACGATTTTTTTGTACCAGTTCGATAATTCGCATCGGGTCGATCGGTGGCTTCGGTTCGAACTGCAGCAGCGCAGATTCTGCATGGGCATCAATCTTCACAATGCCAACGCTGCGTGCGGCAATACGAAGACGAATTCTTCTTGCAGATCATCAATCGCATCTTGCATCTCACAGTTGGCAAGTCGCTTGTAAATCGATAATCGCTCATGCACATCACCGCAGAAATCACTGGGTAGCAGTGCAGGTACATGCAGATTGATTTCGGTAGTGCTCGCTAGCGGCGCAGCGAGGTCGGGTTCTTTACCGTTCTTGAGTGCTTTGACGGCAGCATTCAGCATATCGGCGTACAGCTGGAAACCGATTTCAGTCATTTCACCCGATTGGCTCTCGCCCAGTACTTCACCTGCGCCGCGGATTTCCAGATCGTGCATGGCCAAGTAGAAGCCGCTACCGAGCTCTTCCATTTGCTGAATAGCCTCTAACCGCCGCTCAGCCAGCTTGCCTAGTGTTTGTACGTCATGCACCAGCAGATAGGCATAGGCTTGGTGGTGAGAGCGACCAACGCGGCCACGCAGTTGATGCAACTGCGCCAGACCAAAGCGATCGGCACGGTGCATGATGATGGTGTTCGCCGTCGGTACATCGATACCGGTTTCAATGATGGTGGTGCAGAGCAGGATATTGAAGCGCTGCTGCACGAAATCGCGCATCACTTTTTCTAGTTCGCGCTCGTGCATCTGACCATGCGCAATGGCGATTCTGGCCTCGGGTAGCAAGGCCTCGAGTTTGGCCTTGCGATTGTCGATGCTCTCGACTTCATTGTGCAGAAAATATACCTGCCCACCACGCTTGAGTTCGCGCAAGCAAGCTTCGCGGATGACGGACTCGGATTCACCGCGCACGAAGGTTTTAATGGCGAGTCGTTTCTGCGGTGCGGTCGCAATCACCGAGAACTCACGCAAGCCCTCGAGTGCCATGCCAAGGGTACGGGGGATGGGTGTCGCTGTCAGCGTCAACACATCCACCTCGGCACGCAGTGCTTTTAGCGCTTCTTTCTGACGCACGCCAAAGCGGTGCTCTTCATCGATGATGACTAAACCAAGTCGCTGGAATTTCACATCCGGTGACAGCAGCTTATGAGTGCCGATCACAATATCGATCGTGCCTTCGGCCAGCCCTTTCAGTGCTTGCGTAATCTCTTTGCCGGTTCTAAAGCGCGACAGTTCTGCGATCCTGACCGGCCAATCCGCGAAACGATCCGCAAAGGTTTGCGCATGCTGCTCAGCGAGCAAGGTGGTAGGGGCGAGGATGGCAACCTGTTTGCCGCCCATCACAGCAACAAATGCAGCGCGCAAGGCGACTTCCGTCTTGCCGAAACCAACATCACCGCAGATCAGTCTATCCATAGGTCGACCCGAAGTCATGTCACCGATGACTGCTTGAATTGCCGCCGACTGATCGGGCGTTTCTTCAAAGCCGAAGCTTTCAGCAAAGGCCTCGTAGTCATGCGCCGAATACTGAAACGAATGACCCTGCCGCGCTGCGCGCCGCGCATACAGATTCAATAGCTCTGCGGCGGTATCACGGATTTGCTCAGCCGCTCTGCGTTTCGCTTTGTCCCACTGCCCGGAGCCCAGCGTATGGAGTGGCGCATCTTCAGGTGCGGCACCCGCATAGCGCGAGATCACATGCAGCTGCGATACAGGCACATACAACTGCGACTGCTTCGCATACTCAAGATGCAAGAACTCCGTCTCACCCTCGCCGAGATCCAGACTAATCAAACCTTGGTAGCGGCCGATGCCATGATTGATATGCACCACCGGGTCGCCGATCTTCAACTCGGATAGATCGCGCACCATCGAATCGACTTGCGTTACTGCTTCCTGACGTTTACGGCCGGCGCGACGGCCACTGCCTGCGTAGAGTTCAGTTTCGGTAATTAACGCAATCTTACCCAGCGGCGCTTGCAATAATGTGCCGGCGTGTAGCGGCGCGACACACAGCATCAGCGGCTCGGTGCTGGCGATGAAGTCATCCAGACTTTCTGCCACGGTAATTGGCAGCGCGTATTCATCGAAGTAGGCGCGTAGTGTTTCGCGACGACCGCCGGAGTCAGCGCAAATCATGACCCGTCGATCACCCTGCTGTACGAAGGCGCGCAGCAGTGCGAGTGGGTCATCGAGTCGGCGATTAACAGCGATATCCGGCACTGGTGCAGATAACTCGCTAACACCAGCAGGCTCTTGCAGAACCCAACGGCCATGTGGCTTGAGTTGAGTGAAGAAATCTTCGTCGCTGAGGAAAATCGCTTCCGGTGGCAGCAAGGGCCGCTCGCGATCGGCTTTCAGGAATTGGTAGCGTGAGCGGGTGTCAGACCAGAAGCGTTTGATGGCTTCATCAATATCGCCGACCAGCGCAAACACATTGCCTTCGGGAAGGTAATCAAACAGCGTGGCAGTTTGCTCGAAGAATAGTGGCAGGTAGTACTCGATACCAGCCGAGGCAATGCCGTTGCCAATATCACGGTAAATATTAGTTTTGGATGGGTCGCCCTCGAATACCTCGCGCCAGCGGCCGCGAAATGCTGATCTTGCTGAATCATCCATCGGGAACTCGCGACCGGGCAGCAGCCTGACCTCGCGCACCGGATACAGCGAACGCTGGGTATCAACATCGAAAGTACGAATACTCTCGATACTGTCGCCAAACAAGTCGAGTCGGTAAGGTAGTGCCGAGCCCATCGGGAACAGATCGATCAAACCACCGCGTATCGAGTACTCGCCGGGCGACATCACCTGACCAACGTGGGCATAACCCGCAATCGTCAGCTGTGATTTGAGTTTGTCTTCGGCTAGCGTCTCGCCTTGCTTGAAAAAGAAGGTATGCGCTGCAAGAAATGACGGCGGCCCCATGCGCAGCAGCGCGGTGGTAGCTGGCGCGATCAGCACATCACACTGCCCATGCTGTAATTCATGCAGTGTTGCCAGGCGCTCAGACACTAAATCCTGATGCGGCGAGAAGGCGTCGTAGGGAAGTGTCTCCCAATCCGGTAGCAGGTGGGCGCGCAACTCTTGCTGACCGCGTTTGCCGAACCAGCTGATTTCGGACAGTAGCCGCTGCGCGGCGGGGGCGTCCGCGACGATCACCACTAGCGTCTTGTTGTCTGCCTTTAGTTGATGCGCGGCTTGCGCAAGCACCAATGCCTCGGCAGCCCCGTGCAGAGCGGGAAGTACGAATCGTGTGCCGGACTTCGGCAGCTGTGGGAAATGTGCGTCGGGAGACATGGCGGGCCGGGTGCGGACCGGGGCGGGCGAAAGGCTACAATGCGACCATTGCGAAAGTAGGAATTATAGTTGAGATGAGCTTCCCTAACTTTGTTGCGCTGATACCTGCGGCAGGTGCGGGAACGCGCATGGGTGAGGCCACGCCCAAGCAGTATTTGCCCATTGCTGGCAAACCGATGCTGCAGCATGTGATCGATACCTTCTGTATGGCGCCATTGATTGACCGCGTGGTGGTGGTGGTCAGCGCAGAAGATACGTACATTGACCAGCTGACGCTGCCGCCGCGCTGTCAGGTCTTGCGCTGTGGCGGCGCTACCCGTCAACAATCAGTCACCAACGGCTTGCTCGCGCTCGCCGGGCAGCTCGATGCTGATGATTGGGTGCTGGTGCATGATGCCGCTCGCCCCGGCCTTACGGTCGCGCTGATTGAAAAGTTGATCGCTTTTGTGCGTGATGATGCGGTCGGTGGGCTGCTCGCCATGCCCGTGGTTGACACCATCAAGCACAGTGATGGTCACGGTAGATCGCAGCGCACGGTGGCGCGCGATTTGTTATGGGCGGCGCAAACACCGCAGATGTTTCGCTATCAATTGTTGCTGGATGCCTTGCAAAGAGCAGTCAATATCACTGACGAGGCGAGTGCTATTGAGGCGCTTGGCCTGCAACCGAAACTGGTCGAGGGCAGCGTCCGTAATTTCAAGGTCACGTTACCGGAAGACGTACTGCTGGCCGAACTTCATTTGAAAGGACACGCATGAGCATGCCGCCCTATCGTATCGGGCAGGGTTATGACTGCCACGCACTGGTGCCGAGTCGGCCGCTCATTATTGGTGGCGTGAAAATCCCGCACCCAACCGGCTTGCTGGGTCATTCTGATGCGGATGTCTTGTTGCATGCGATTACCGATGCGCTGCTCGGTGCTGCCGGGCTGGGTGATATTGGCCAGCATTTCCCGGATACTGATCCGGCGTTCAAGGGTGCCGATTCGCGCCATTTGCTGCGCGCCGCAGCGCAGCGCGTGAGCGACGCTGGTTATTCGATTGGCAATATCGACGCGACCATCATCGCCCAAGCGCCTAAAATGGCGCCGCACTTGCCGGCCATGGTCGCCCACATTGCCGCTGACCTTGGGCTGCAGGCCTCGCAGGTCAATTTGAAGGCAAAAACCAACGAGCGCCTAGGTTGGGAGGGGCGTGAGGAGGGGATTGCCGCACAGGCGCTGGCACTCTTGGTCCGCGAGTGATAATAGTTCTCATCTAGCAGTTTCTCAAAGGCCATAGTATTTGGCAATCGCCCGCATTGAATAAGACAATTTGTAGTTTGTATCTCGCACCGCCACAATCCGCTTCGAAAACTTTGACAAAGTAGTCGGTTTTCTTTCGCGGTCGTGCGCTGCAGCAGTACCTAAAGATGGCCGCGGACTCAAGATATAAACCCCACCAAGGAGATGCAAATGTCCAAGCTGAAAGGCTCGAAGACCGAGGCCAACCTCAAAGAGGCGTTCTCAGGTGAATCGCAGGCGAACCGCCGTTATCTGTACTTCGCGAACAAGGCTGATATTGAAGGCCAAAACGATGTCGCAGCGCTGTTCCGCTCGACCGCTGAAGGCGAGACCGGCCATGCACACGGCCACCTCGAGTACCTGGAGCAGTGCGGTGACCCTGCAACTGGTCTGCCAATCGGTTCCGCACGTCAGAACCTGATGGCAGCTGTTGCTGGCGAAACCCACGAGTACACTGACATGTACCCAGGCATGGCGAAGACTGCACGTGACGAGGGCTTCGAAGAGATCGCTGACTGGTTCGAGACTCTGGCTAAGGCTGAGCGTTCGCACGCTAACCGCTACCAGAAGGCCCTCGACCAACTGGTCGACTAAGTGCTAGCTCGTTAAGCTATCGCGCTACCCGATTTCGGCTCTGTGATGCGTTTCGTATTTCACATACGGCCGCACGCTCGGATCGGAATCGGGTCGTTCGTTAAGCTACTCAGGCGTGCACAAGTTGCGCCTGACCTTCCCCCACAAAAAATAATTTAAAGGACCTCGCCATGGCCCGTGAAGGCAATCTCGAGGCGCCCACCCGGCATCCGCTGGATTGGCTAAGCGACGACTTCTATAACGAAGAGTCCCTCAATCAGGAACTGGAACGTGTGTTTGACATCTGCCACGGTTGCCGCCGTTGCGTGTCTTTGTGCGCATCGTTCCCGACATTGTTCGACTTGGTTGACGAGTCAGACACGATGGAAGTCGATGGTGTCGCCAAGTCCGACTACATGAAGGTAGTGGACCAGTGCTATCTGTGCGACCTGTGCTACATGACCAAGTGTCCGTACACACCACCGCACGAATGGAACCTAGATTTCCCGCACCTGATGCTGCGTGCCAAAGCGGTTAAGTACAAAAAAGGCGAGGTCTCTACGCGCGACAAGGTTTTGTCGGATACCGATGGGCTCGGTATGTTTGCCGGTATTCCTATCGTCACTCAGACTGTGAATGCGGTGAACAAAACCAAGCCAATGCGTGCCTTGGTGGAAAACGTGTTGGGCGTCGATAAAGACGCATGGCTGCCAGAATTTGCGACCACCAAGTTCCGCAGTAATGCCGCCAAGTCCAAGCAGCATCCAGTAAAAGACGGCACGAAAACGCCCGGTAAGGTAGCGATCTACTCGACCTGCTACGTTAATTACAACGAGCCGGGTATTGGCCATGATCTGCTGGCTATTCTCGAGCACAACGAGATCCCTTATGTGATGGTCGAGAAAGAAGCTTGCTGTGGCATGCCAAAACTCGAGCAGGGCGATCTGGAAGGTGTGGCTGAGAAGAAGGCGATCAATATTCCGCAGCTGGCCAAGCTGGCAAAAGAAGGCTATGCGATTTTGACGCCGGTGCCGTCATGCACGCTGATGTACAAGCAAGAGCTACCGCTGATGTTCCCCGACTGTGCAGATACGCAGGCGGTCAAGGCAGCGATGTGGGATCCTTTCGAGTACTTCGTAGCGCGTAATCGCGATGGTTTGCTGAAGACCGAATTCAATCACGCACTTGGTAACGTGTCTTATCACATCCCGTGTCACTCACGGGTGCAAAACGTCGGCCGTAAAACTGCCGACATGCTGCAGATGATCCCGGATACCAAGATCAACGTGGTTGAGCGTTGCTCCGGTCACGCAGGTACCTATGGCGTGAAAAAGGAATACCACCAGATGTCCCTGAAAATCGGCAAGCCGGTATTCAAGGCGATGGCCAGTGAAGCGCCGGACTATATTTCATCCGACTGCCAACTCGCAGGTCATCACATCGAGCAAGGTATGGAAGTTAACGGCCTGAAGCCTGCAGAAATGGCGCATCCGCTATCGCTGCTGCGCAAGGCTTACGGAATTTGAACGGAGGATTACTATGATTATTTCACGTGATAGCTTGATGAGCCTAGAGATTTACTCCAAGAAGCGCCCGGAGTTTCGTCAACAGGTGATCGAGCATAAAAGACTGCGCACCGTTCATCTCGGTAACCACGTCACGCTCTTGTTTGAAGATGAAATGCCACTGCGTTACCAGGTTCAGGAAATGCTGCGCATCGAGAAGATTTTTGAGGACGAGGGTATTCAGTCCGAACTCGACGCCTACAATCCGCTGTGCCCGGACGGTAGCAACTTCAAAGCCACCATGCTGATCGAGTATCAGAACGTGAGCGATCGTAAGGTGGCGCTGGCGAAGTTGATTGGCATTGAAGACCGCTTGTTCGTTCAGGTCGAGGGTCAGCCACGCGTTTACGCAATCGCGGATGAAGATCTTGATCGCGAGAACGAAGAAAAAACCTCGGCAGTGCACTTCGTGCGCTTCGAGCTTACCGCGGACATGTCAGCGGCTCTGAAAGGCGGCGCGCAGATGATGGTGGGTTGCGATCACCCGAACTATCCGGTGCATCTAGAAGAACTACCGCAGGAAACGCTGGCTGCTTTGCTGAAAGACTTGGCTTGATATTGCTTGCTTAGGCAGATTTCAGCCAAATACGAACCGCGAGGCCACCCCCCTCGCGGTTTTTTATTTCCAGTTGCCCGCGATGTCGTTGAACCACACGATCAACAATCGCAAGCCCGAGCCCAGCGCCATTGGCTTGGCTACGCGCCGTATCCATGCGTGTGAAGGGTCGTAGCAGGTAAGGGATTTGTGGGTCTGGAATGCCAGCGCCATGGTCGGCGACTTCGATCATGATGTTTGACTGATCTCTGCGCAGGTTGACCTCGATATGCGCGCGACCGCTATCAGGCGATTTTCCGTATCTGCGCGCATTCTCAATTAGGTTACTCAAGGCGCGTGCAAGCTCGACAGCATTGCCGTGTACGTGTAGCCCATCAGCGATATGAGATTGCAGCTCAAGGTCCGGCGCGCGCTGGGCTTCGTGAATCAGCTGTTGCACCAATGCAGAGAGATCGAGATTGGCGTGCGTACTCTGCTCTGCCGGGCGAGCGTAGTCCAGAAACTGCGCGATGATTGACTCCATCTGCGCCAGATCGGATTGCATACCCCGCTTGGCCTCATCCGATAACGTGCCCATCTCGACTTCTAGCAACATACGCGCGATCGGCGTGCGCAGATCATGCGAGATGCCCGCAAGAATCACGGCTCTGTCTGATTCAACTTGCTTCAGGTCTTGCGCCATCTGATTGAAGCTGCGGTTCGCATCACGAATTTCTGCTGGTCCTGACTCCGGTAAACGCGGCGGTGACTTGCCGCGCGCAATCGCACGTGCCGCTGTTGATAATCGTGCCAGTGGTTGATTGATGAGGCGGCTGATGAACACCGCGCCGACTAGCGATAGCAGTAGGGTGACACCAGCCCAGCCTATCCATTGGATACTCGACGCGCCCTCAATGAGATCAGAGTCCAGCATCAACCAGTAATCATCGTCTTCAATATAAAAACTAACCCAGAAACCTTCCTCGCCATTCACCTCGCCAGCAAACTCGGTTCTGTTGTCCAGACGGCGACGCACGTTTGTCGTGACCAGACGAACCAATTCAGTGTCTGGCAGCGCTTCCATTTTGTCGGTGAGTTCTTTGGGGTAGATACGAATACCCTGCGTGATTGCGAGATCAAGCAGCAGTTCACGTCTGAGCATTGGCGCCGAATGTAACAACGCGGCGCGGGTAATCGTGACGATGGAATCTACCTGTGCGGCGATTTGCTCGCTGCGCGGTGTGCGTTCAACCACCCGAAAGCTCGCGACCCACGCCGCCATGCTGACCGCAATCAAAAATGCCAGCAGGAAGAAGGTTCGCCACAGCAGGCCGCTCCTGAGCCAGCTGCGCTCGCGCGCGAGTGCGCCTTCAGGCCTTGACGCCATCGGGTATGAACACATAACCCAGACCCCAAACGGTCTGGATAAAGCGCGGACTGGTCGGATTGGGTTCGATCAGTTTGCGCAGACGAGAAATCTGAACATCAAGGCTGCGATCGAATACCTCGTACTCGCGACCACGTGCCAGCTCCATTAGTTTCTCGCGCGATAGTGGTTGACGCGCGTGACGCGCCAGTACTTTCAGCACCGAAAACTCACCGCTGGTAAGTGGTACGAGTTCACCTTGCTTGGTCAGCGTGCGTTTCTCAAGGTCAAAGCTGAACTCGCCGAACACGTAGGTTTCGGGCTTGTCTGATGGTGCACCTGGGATGTCATCCGGCAATGCGCGCCGCAGTACGGCAGAGATACGCGCCAGTAGCTCACGCGGATTGAACGGCTTGGGCAGATAGTCATCGGCGCCGGCATCCAGCCCGGCGATACGGTCGCCGTCTTCGCCTTTGGCGGTGAGCATGATGATTGGCGTATGGTCGCCGCCGTTGCGCAAGCGCTGGCAGATCGAGATGCCGTCCTCACCCGGTAGCATCAAGTCGAGCACCAGCAGATCAAAGCGCTCGCGCACCCAGAAGCGGTTCATCTCGACCGCGCTGGCGGCGACATAAACCGCAAAGCCGCTCTCCGTCAGAAAGCGCTTCAGTAATTCGCGTAGTCTGGCATCGTCATCCACCACAAGGATGCGTGCTTGATTGCCAGGGCTGCGCTTGGACAGGACGGGTGTGACCGGGTTGGTCGAGCTCATGACCGTATGTTAACGTCGAACCCACCTAGGGGGTCTGAGTACCGGAGGCAATTACAAAGCTTTACAAACTTCGCGAATCGCCCATACCGCTCCGCTCCGTGAAAAAGTAAACTAGAGGGCTTATGGCGAGTGACCGCTCGCTGAACAGATCACCATTAATGAAAAAACGGCTCCTCCCGCTTTACCTGCTTGCCACGTGCTGCTTGGCTGGCGTGGCTATGGCTCAGCCTGCGCCATCCCGCCCGGGGCAGGGGCGCCAGGACGCCGCGCCGCCCGCACAGCAGCCGAATCAGCGCCGTGATGACGCTCGCCCAGCCACGCCGCCGCAACCTGCTCAGGACGCTGCTCAGCGTTCGTCGCGCCTCAGCCCAGAAGAGCGCAAGGAACTGCGGCAACAGATTCATGAAGCCGGGCACGACCTCTATCCACGTAAGCGAACTGCGCCGTAATTGCTTTTTTCATAGCGGCCTCGGTTGCTCGAGGGGTGCTTACTCGGCTATAATCCCGCCTCTGCGCGGCCGTAGCTCAGCTGGATAGAGTACTTGGCTACGAACCAAGGGGTCGTGGGTTCAATTCCTGCCGGCCGCGCCACAAATACTGTAATAAGATCAACGGGTTAGCGCCAAAAGTGCTGACCCGTTTTTCTTTTCCACGTGTAAGTTATAGATGGACACAAGCTGATGTTGGAACGGGATATCGATGTGTACGACTTGGCCAGACAAACAGGGTTATTGTCTACGCAAGAGTCACCGTAACTAGTTTAAGTCCACTTTGGCGGACATTGTTATCTGTTGCCCAATTAGCGCCCTACCAGCACCCGGTGAGCATCACCAATCAACTGCGGCTCTTGCTTGCGGCTCATCATACCGGCCTGCCTGCCAACATTCTCTACAAGATAGGCCTGCATCTCGCCCAAGGTAATCCGGCCATCCTTATTAGCATCAGCTTCACCTTCCATGCCTTTCATTAGGTAGTAGCTAAAAATGCCGTGCTTGAGGTCGGGGCTACTGCTTGAGATTTGATCAGCCTGACTGGCGGTTATGACAGTGAAGTTATCTGGAAATAGCTTCTTGTCTGACTTTAATACAACTGGTCTTGCGCTCGCAATCAAAGTCTCACCACTGCGCGATTGCCCACTGTAGCAAGCATCCAAAAAGATAGTTACCGACTTGGGCTTTGTAGCCTGAATATCTGCGTTGATTTCCTGAAAGTGGATGGAGGTTCTTGAAACAAAATCGCGATCTGCTCTGGGGGGAAGTAGATATAGACCGTGCCCGTCTTGGGTAGGAAGTCCATGACCGCTGTAAAAGACATAGACATCTGTGGTGGGCTTAACGCGACTGGGCAACCAAGTCTTAAAAGCTTTGATGATTTCAACGTCTTCAGCATCCTGATCGACAAGTAATTTTATATTTTCGGGCCTAACTCCCAATGCCCTGATGGCATAGTCATAGAACACCCGGGCGTCATCGCTTGCAAATTCAGCTAGAGGTAGAGTTTTGTAGTTGGAAATGCCGATAATGATTGCAACGGCATCGCGATTTGATTGACGCTTGACTTGGGCTGGGTTCAATGCGGCGACGGTAACCTTTGAATCGACGACTTCACGGCTGACCGTGATCGTTCTTGTGTCGGAATTACCGTAGATGTCGGTAGCTACGATATTGATGTTGGTTTTCTGACCAGCCCGAGCGAAGAGCTTGATGCTATATTTTCCGTCTTGCCGGCCACCTTCTTCATTACCGTTGATTTTAAGTGATGAAGTATCTGAATTTGTTTGTATGTCGATAATGAAGCTACCGTCATTTGTTGGTTGAGTGTTGTTGACTTGAAGGTTAATCCGAGGGGTGCGCCGTTGCAGCTCACGCTGGTGTTTTTCCGCCTCAAGTCGAAGTTCGCTTGATGCTGGTTTACTATCGCTTGGTGCTTGACTTATGCGACTGGAGATTACTGGATCGTTATTAAGTGCAGCCAAATCTACTTTTTCGTTACGGATAAATTGGCCGTTCTCAAAAATACCCTCATACCTTTCACCTTTAGAGTCAGTTTTTATTCCATAGCCGTGATACTGGCTTTGCTTAAACTCGCCAACATATACCTCATTGTTTACGTATCTAATTCGACCTTTACCATCAAAACGTCCTTGTTTAAACTCTCCGACATACCTTGACCCACTAGAAAAACTATATGTGCCGTAACCATGGGGCTTCCCGTTTTTCCATTCCCCTTCTACCTTATCACCACGAAACATAGCTTTGAATTCAAATTGGTAAGTACCCCAGCAGTTATTCCACGATGAAGTACTTTCTTCATCTGAACTAGCAAGCACAATTGTTTCGGGGCAAGCGGATAACTTATTTGGGTTCACCGGCTGTGCTAACGCCATGCCACAGAACGAGACTAGTGCCACCTGAATCAACCCAAATTTGATTGTCATTTCCATAGCGCCGTATCTTCTAGTTCAGTAAAGCCATCCGACCATTACCCTGAAAATCAGGTTCTTGTTCGAATTCTGGCCCGATGCGTCTTGAGTCTTCCAAAACGCGCTGCCTCAGGCGCTGATGTAACTGGCCAATTTCAAGCTTCAAGCCATCTTCAAGGATTAACCGCATCAGGTGATAACTAAATAGCCGATGCCCTCTGGCCTTGTCCTGATTAGAGAATTGATCTCCACGCCCCGCCGTCATTACGGCCATGCGATCCGAATCCGGAAAGCTTTGCTTTGGTTTCAACACGATCGGTGCGATACCTTCAAACACAATACTGTCTTTACC
>JAPLQC010000037.1:28988-42276 GCA_026399895.1 Burkholderiales bacterium | reverse complement strand
AGCATGGCGCGCACATGACTACCGTGCAGTTATCGCAGCAGCTATCAATATGGCAACAGCAAGGAGGCGATGTGAGCTTCGTCATCGGTGGTGCCGACGGGTTGGATGCTGAATTTAAGAAAAACGCCGATATGCTGTTACGCCTGTCGAACATGACGCTGCCGCACGGACTGGTACGCGTCATCCTTGCGGAGCAGCTGTACCGCGCTTGGTCCATCCTGCGGAATCACCCGTATCATCGGGTTTAGTGCCCCGGTACCAGAAATTTACGAATGATTCAGTCTGAACAAAAAATCTATCTCGCCTCCAAAAGCCCACGTCGGCGTGAGTTATTGCGCCAAATCGGCGTTGAGTTCGAGATATTGATGCTGCGCGAAGCGCCGGGACGCCCCGGCGTAGTGAGTGAAATCCCGTACCCTGATGAAGACCCCGAAGTCTATGTACGGCGGGTGGCGCGTGAAAAAGGCGAGGCCGGCTGGCAAACCGTGTTGAGTCGCAAACTTCCCATACGGCCCGTTCTCTCGGCCGATACAACGGTCAGTATCGACGGCAAGATTCTTGGCAAACCAGCTGATGCGAATGAGGCAATCAAGATGCTGCGCTGGTTGTCCGGCCGAACGCATCAAGTACTGACCGCGATTACCGTTACGGCAGACGGCAAAATGTCCGAGGCCTTGAGTCGGTCTGAGGTTCGGTTTGCGCACCTGGATGAAGCCAGCCTGCGCGCCTACTGCGCCACCAAAGAGCCTTACGATAAAGCGGGGGCTTATGGGGTACAAGGCTTCGCAGCACAATTTATTGAGTTTATGAGTGGCAGTTACTCTGGCATCAAGGGGCTACCCCTTTTTGAAACCGCCCGATTACTGCAAAGGGTTGGCGTCAGCACACTATGAATGAAGATTTACTCGTCAATATCACCCCGCATGAGACACGCGTTGCGCTGATTCAGCAAGGCGCTGTGCAAGAACTGCATATCGAGCGTACTGCCTCGCGCGGCCGCACGGGCAACATCTATCTGGGTAAAGTCGCGCGTGTTTTGCCCGGCATGCAATCTGCATTTATTGATATTGGCCTGGAGCGCGCAGCATTCTTGCATGTGGCCGATATCTGGGAAGCGAAAGTCGCCACAACGAACGGCGGCGATCCCCATTGAAAAACTTTTGTTCGACGGGCAATCGCTACTGGTACAAGTCATCAAAGACCCGATCGGTACCAAAGGCGCGCGCCTGTCGACACAAATCTCGATTGCGGGACGCATGCTGGTTTATCTGCCGCAGGACCCACATATTGGTGTTTCGCAGCGCATTGAGAGCGAGGCTGAGCGCGAGCAACTGCGCGCCAGGTTGCAGCAGTTGCTGCCCGCAGATGAAAAAGGTGGCTTCATCATTCGCACCATGGCAGAAGAAGCGAGTGAGGAAGATTTATCGATGGATCTTTCTTATCTGCGCAAAACTTGGGAGCAAATTACCTTGCTTTCAAAAACCGCACCGCCGCCCGCGCTGTTACACGAAGATTTGTCGCTATCGCACCGCGTGCTGCGAGACTTTGTCGGCGAGCTGACTGCGACGATACAAATTGATTCGCGAGAAAATTTTCAAAAGCTCAGCGAATTCGGTAAGACCTATACACCCTCGGTACTGCCAAAGCTCACCCACTATACGGGCGAGCGTCCATTATTTGATTTGTATGGCGTCGAAGAAGAGATCGAAAAAGCGCTGGGGCGTCGGGTAGATCTGAAATCGGGTGGTTATTTGATCATCGAACAAACCGAGGCCATGACCACCATTGACGTCAATACAGGCAGTTACGTCACTGGCCGTAATTTTGACGATACGATTTTCAAGACTAACTTAGAAGCTGCACATGCCATCGCGCGGCAACTTCGACTACGAAATCTCGGTGGCATCATCATTCTTGATTTCATCGATATGGAAAATATCGAACATCGCGAAGCGGTATTGGCAGAACTGCATAAAGCACTCGCGCGCGACCGTACTAAAGTCACGGTGTCGGACTTTTCCTCACTCGGCCTTGTGGAGATGACGCGCAAGCGCACCCGTGAATCGCTCGCGCATATCCTGTGCGAGCCCTGCCCTGCCTGCCATGGCAAAGGCCAAGCAAAGACGCCACGCACCATTTGCTACGAAATCTTGCGCGAGTTACTGCGCGAAGCCAAGCAGTTCAATCCGCGCGAATTCCGAATCATCGCTTCACAACTCGTGATTGATTTGTTTCTTGAGGAAGAGTCGCAGCATCTCGCAATGCTTGGCGACTTCATTGGCAAGCCAATTTCCTTGCAAGTGGAGACTGCGTTTCATCAAGAGCAGTACGACATTATTCTCATGTAGCGCCAGTGCATGGCATCAGTCTCTGTGATCGACCCCGACATCATCATTACTAATCTGCATCGGCGGTATACCGGCGTATCAGGCACCATTAACGCACTGCTACCGGTTCAGTCGCGAGATCTCCGTATCGGATTCGTCGGCACCGATCTACCCGGCGCCGCAATCGCCGAGACAGTCAATCCCAATAACTTTGTACGGCTATCTCTCTGGCAGGCGATTCGATTAAGCAGACAACCGCTCGCTAATGGCCGCAAGCGTGTTTGGCATGTGCGACGTGACCCGGAAATGATGATCGGTATTTTTTTGCGAGACTTGCTGCGCTTTCCTATTCGGCTAGCCTTTACCTCAGCAGCCAAGCACCGACATTCCTGGTTTCCACGTTGGCTCATCAGCAAAATGGATGCTGTCATCGCTACCACGCCTGAAGCAGCCGCTTTTGTACCCAACACCAGCAAAGTCGTGTTTCATGGGGCGAGCCTTGATCGCTTCTCGCCGCCGGAAGATAAACGGTCGGTGTGGCGTCAGTCCGGTCTACCGGGCCGGTATGGCATTGGTGTTTTCGGTCGTATTCGCCCCAGCAAGGGGACGGATATCTTTGTTGATGCAATGCTGAAGGTGCTGCCTGATTTCCCCGACTTCACCGGAATCATTTCTGGATTGTGCCAACCCAGCGAGCAAGCCTATAAGCAGGCGATGCTGGATAAAATCGCATCATCTGGCCAGAGTGAGCGGATTGTTTTTCTCGGCGATCTGGCTCTGGACGATATTCCGATGTGGTACCGCAATGTGACAATCATGGTGGCCTGCCCACGCTATGAGCCTTTCGGTATCACCCCGCTGGAAGCCATGGCAAGTTCCTGCGCCGTCATCGCCAGCCGTACCGGGGCGTTTGAGCATATTGTTGAACCCGAGCAGACCGGTCTATTGGTGCCGACTGATGATGTAGAGGCGCTGGCCAAAGCCTTACGCGAGCTGATGTCAGACCCAGAGAAAGCAATCGCCATGGGTCAGCGTGGACGTGAGCGTGTTGCAGCAAAATTCTCGATAGAGCAAGAGGCCGCTGGTATTCAGTCAGTTTATGCGCATTTAACATAGGGATCTTAAACATCACCTATGCATTATTGTGGAGTTTATTGATGAAGATCGCAGTAGCAGGAGCCGGCTATGTTGGACTTTCCAATGGGATTCTTCTTGCCCAGAAAAATGAAGTGACTTGTTTTGATATAGATCCATGTCGAATTCAACTTCTCAACAAAGGCGAATCACCTATCGAAGATCAAGAGATTAAAAGCTTCCTCAAGAATTCAAGACTAAATTTTCAAGCAACAATTGATAAACAAGCTAGCTATAAAGATGCAGATTACGTCATCATAGCCACACCAACTGACTACGACATTCATACAAATAGCTTTAACACCGAATCTATTGAAGAAGTGATTCGTGATGTGACAAGGATAAATCCCAAAGCAGTCATGGTAATAAAGTCAACGGTGCCAGTCGGATATACGAATCGGGTAAAGCAGCAATTAGGCACAACAAATTTGTTTTTTTCACCAGAATTCCTCCGCGAAGGAAAAGCGCTTTACGACAACCTGTACCCGTCAAGGATTATCGTTGGCGAGAAATCTGAGAGGGCGCAGGTTTTTGCCAATCTCTTAGCAGAAGGCGCAGTAAAAAAAGATATTCCTATCTTGCTAACCGAAAGCAGTGAGGCTGAAGCTACCAAGCTCTTTGCAAACACATTTCTTGCGATGCGAGTTGCCTTCTTTAACGAACTTGATACCTATGCCGCTACTCATGGATTATCAACGAGAGACATTGTTGATGGCGTCTGCATGGACCAGCGCATTGGAAATTTTTATAACAATCCGAGTTTTGGATACGGCGGCTATTGTTTACCGAAAGACACCAAGCAGCTGTTGGCTAACTATCGAGATGTGCCCCAAAATTTAATTCATGCAATTGTCGAAGCGAACACCACGCGTAAGGAATTCATTGCAAACGAAATTTTGCATCGAAAGCCGAAAACGGTCGGCATTTTTCGACTTATCATGAAATCAACTTCAGATAACTTCCGAGAATCGAGTATTCACGGAATCATGAACCGCATAAAGGCCAACGGTGTAGAGATTATTATCTTTGAGCCGTCTCTAAAGGATACCGAGTTTTATGGCTCGCGGGTGATCCAAGATTTAGATGCCTTTAAAAATGAAGCGGATATCATCATCGCGAATCGCCGGTCAGACGCCCTGATAGATGTCTTTGATAAGGTTTACTCTCGAGACTTGTTTGGAAGTGATTAATGTTAAATCTAACACCCATCGGACCAAATCGAGTATGCACGACCGACAGACGCAAGAGGCGGGAGGCAAAGCGATCTTGCATGTAACCTGCACACAAATCCCGATTTCTTTTTGCAGAACTGCTCGTTACAAGAAAATTTCGCCTCACGCCCCGCCATTCTTAGAGGATGTTACGCTCGGGCCGAGCGCCCAAGCAGCACAAGGGAACAAAAATTATCTAGATTTAAAGAGCAATAATTTTAATTGCGCCTCGAAGACCAAGAAAAAATACTGCGCATCGATATAAAAAGATCCATAGCTTGGCAAATCAAACATAGCACTTAAAAAAACGGACGAATCTAGGACATTAGTACAATTACCCACTAATCAAAAACAAAGCGAAACTTGTTTATGTCCTCGACTATGCCATCAATGTTCAGGCTTTCCTTTTCCGGGATGACAAATAAAGCCTGCCTGCCGCAAGTTTCAATTGGCTTCAAATATCTTTCCACGAAATGATAATTAGGCCTATTTGTGTAATCATCGAAAAGTATTCTCGCCCCACTTTCTGCGTATATGAGGCACGTTAAAAAACAACAAACTCTAAAACGGCCGTCGACCAAAATAACATTTGGAGAACGCTCATTAGTCCATATCCAGTCCGTGTAGTCATTAAAATTTTCTGATTTTTGATAACCAATCGGACGCCCCCAAGAACCGACGGGGCCGACGTCTACGTAATGCAAATTAATCTTTTCAAAACCCTCGCAGCTCTTCTTGACTTTATCTATCCATTTGGTCGAACTATCAACACTAAAAACTTCACAGCCAATATTCTCTGCAACCCACACTGTAGATGCACCACAACCATACTCAGCATATATCGATTCTTTCCGAACGATTTTCTTAAAAAGTCCATCATCCCCGTCGAATAAAGTATGCCGTTTAATTTTCTTTGAAAGGGACGAGACCATTTTCAAAAAATAGGCGACTACTGACAAAGCGAATGGTTTGGTATTTTTTTTTAACATTTAAGATTCCTGTTAGTGCGCACGCGCCCCTTCGAAGAAGAAGGTGAGATTTGCTATGGCGTGGCACTACAACAAATTTATATGCATATCCTTATTTTAAAAGGAGATGTGAAGTAGCGCAATTCGACCGCGATCAACCGCAACCTGCGGATTATGCCACTCAAGGCAATGTTGGAGTATTTGGGATTGCAGTTATATATCCACCGCTTTTACCTGCACAATGCGCATCATTAGTCGTGTCGAACTTCTCCTGCGGCAGCCGTCATACCGGACAGCTAGATTGAGTTGCTTGATTTCAGCAGATTGCTTTTGATCTGATGCCGTATTAGCCAATGAATTTAAAAATCCCACATCAGTACTCACAGTCTAGCCACAGGCCAGCTTGCGCGGTACCAACAGGTGATTCCGGGCATCCCCTTTACGAAAGCCAGACCGCGGAGATCGCCTATTCATCTAACGTCGGAATGAACCTTAATCTGGCTTTAGCCGATGTAAGCTGGCGCGATCAAGGATTGATTCGAAATACCCATTGCGAAAAGCGGCTTCACGCTCGCCCGTAGATATCTTCTAATCTAACAATGTCATCTTCGCCAAGATAGGAGCCCGACTGTACTTCGATCAATTCGAGTGGGATTGCGCCGGGGTTCTCCAGAGAATGTATTTCGCCGATAGGAATATAAACCGACTGATTCTCTGCCAGTAGTTGAGTTTGGTCACCGATCCTTACTTTACCGGTACCGCTCACCACGACCCAATGCTCGGCTCGATGATGATGATACTGCAGCGATAGCTTCGCACCGGGCGCAACCGTGATTCGCTTAACTTGGTACTTATCGCCCTGATCGATTGAGTCAAAGGATCCCCAAGGCCGAAAAACTTCGCGGTGAAAATCAGTTTCATTGCGTTTGCTTCGCTGCAGCTGCTCAACGATCTTTTTCACGTCTTGCGCGTGATCTTTATGTCCAACCAGTACCGCATCAGAGGTCTCGACGACAAACAAATCTTCTGTTCCAAGTAATACCACTAATCGATGATCAGCATGTACATAACAACGTTGAGAGGCCTCGAACATGACATCGCCTCGACCAGCGTTGCCGACATCATCCTTAGGTTGCGATTCCCACACCGCTGGCCATGCGCCAACATCGTTCCAGCCGGCATCGAGTGACACCATCGCGGCATTCGCAGTCTTTTCCATCACGGCATAATCGACAGACTCAGCGGGGCAGGCAGCAAACGACTCTTTATTCAAACGGATGAACTCAAGGTCCTTATTGGCGCCAAGCCAGGATTTCTCTGCAGCCTCTCGAATATCAGGGCGATGAATTCCGAGTTCTTCCAAAAACACTGATGCGCGGAACATGAACATCCCGCTGTTCCAGCAATACTGCCCTGATGCCACATAAGCTTGCGCAGTTTCCAAGTCTGGTTTTTCTTCAAAGCGAGCGACGCGATGAATACCCGATGAATTAAGGATGTCGCCAGCCATCACATAGCCGTAACCAGTCTCGGCGCGATTAGGAACAATGCCGAAGGTGACGAGCAGGCCTTCCAAAGCGGCTTCACTGGCAAGCGTCACCGCATGAGCGAAAGCAGCCGTGTTGTCAATGATGTGATCTGACGGCGTTACCAATATTAACGGATCATCCCCGTTGGCTCGCGCCTGCATAGCGGCGACCGCGATGGCCGGCGCAGTATTTCTCCCGACGGGCTCGAGCATGATCGCCGCGGGATGAACGCCCATGACGCGCGCCTGCTCGGCTGCAAGAAAACGATGCTCATGATTCGCAACAATGATCGGCTCTTCTGCGCCATTAAGCTGTCGGACGCGCTCGAGTGTGAGTTGATATAGCGTCTGTTGCTCGGTCACCCCCAGGAATTGCTTGGGTCGGGTCGAGCGCGAAAGAGGCCAAAGCCGCGAGCCTGAGCCGCCAGATAGAACAACGGGAATCATTTGAGGCATGAGCAAAATAACAATGATTAAGACAGAAAAGATGGGGTGGAGCCTACCATATTCGATCAAGGCGACTCAACGGCACTTCACTGAAACTGGTTCGCTTGAAATTGAGATAGACCAACAACCGGCCCGAATAGTCGCGCGACATACTTGGGCTTAGGAAGCAGTAGACGCAGGATTAAAGTCAGTAGAGCTAGTAACAGCGTACGCCAGTACAGTTTGTCCGCACTCGCCGTGCTGTGGTGCATTTGCTCGAGAATAAGCGCCTACCCCGCATGACGATTGTACTAGCAGGCGAAGCGTAGCCACCATACACTCCTTAATTAATTTTTCTTTCAAGCCATTGCTTAATAAAAAATTTGGGAAGTTCTGTCGAGGCTTACTTCAAAAAAATTCTAAGTAGAAACAGCTTTTAATACGTCTTGTGCCACATCGCGCCACGTACGAAGTGATCGCTTTTCCTGTGTAATTTTTTCACGTAGAGCTTTACTGAAAACCACGTCAGTAAAAATCTGATCAATATGTACAGAAAGCGCCAAGGGATCCGAGGGAGGGAAATACTTACCTAGGTCACTAGCAACTTCATGAAGTACAGGGATATCTGCACAAAGAGCGGGAGTTCCTAGCCAAAGTGCTTCGCCAACCGGCAGACCCCAGCCCTCTAGGCGGCTTGGTAGTATCAGCGCCAGTGCATTCTCATATAGACGAACCAGATCAGTTTGGTTGGGATTTGGAAAGAACAAGACATGATCCCGAATTGATGAATAAACATCCCTCTCTAAATACTTTTTTATACGGCCGCGATAAACCCCAGCTAGCACAAGGTGCGGTATGGGTTTTCCAGATTTTACAAGCTCAAGCAAGGCATCAAATACACATTCAACGTTCTTTCGCCCAATGGTGGACCCGACACACAGTACATACGGCTCTGCAGGAATTAGTAGTTCGGCAATTTCTTCTCCGCGTCTACATTGATGAGCTAGCTGTATGGGAATTATTGGGGGCGTTTTTGGTAGCAAGCCAGTTGATTCATAACGTTCAATCTCTGATTTAGTGAACTTAGAATTGCAGAGCACCAACGCCGCTCGACTGATCAGTTTTTGATTATCATACAGAAAATTAACTGTAAATCCTCTTGGCCTGGTTTTTCCATAGTCAGTCAACGGAATCATGTCGTGCAGAAGAGGCATGAAGCGCACTGCAGGCTGGAGTTGATTGAGTGCATCTAGATATTCGACGATGATTTTTGGCCTACCAGTAGCGACCAGTACTGCTCCGGATAAATCTGCTTCTGGAAGAGCAATTTTGGCTTTACGCCAGCGGTAAAGATCGATTAATTGACAGAATTTGGAAAAAATACGTTCCAACAGCATGCCTGGTAAATTCTTGCTATGGTAGGTTTGACGGATACGTATGGGACTTCCATGACCTTCAATGCCTAGTACCAAATTCGCCGCAGCATCATTTTCAGGAAAGCTGGGGAATACTTCAAAGAATCGCTTATGCCCTGGCGAGTAAATAACGTATCGAATATCTGATTCGATACGATGAAGCTCAAGAGCAATCTCTTGTACGACTCGTGCAATACCGTAGTAACGGAATTTCGAGGAAGCCGTAAAAAGTTCAGTTAGGTCAAAAAATATTTGTTGGGTCACGAGTTAGATTTTTCAATTAATTAGACTACTAAATATTCAATTACTAACGAAGAAGAACGAACCACGATTACATTGTTATATACGATGGTTGTATTGGTTGTTATTTTCTTGCATGTTCGCGTCAGGTTTTCGATTCGCAGCTGTAGACATACTATGAAGCGTTGCTGCCAGCACCACGGCCCAGCAGCAAAATATATTGCGGGGGGCATTAAGAGAGAACTGGACGTTGGTCAGCCCGAATTCTAGGTAGAGAATAAGAAAAACCATACCGGCAAGTGATATTGCTCTTATTTGTAAATCTGGATTAGAGCGTTTCTGATAAAAAATCATAAAAAGGCTGACAAACAAAAAAATTAATCCCGATAGTCCGATGACCCCATTTTCAAGATACATCTCGAATATTTCATTGTGTACACTGGGATGGTGACTGATGATTGGATCTGCCTCACCATTCGTCACTGCCGCCATTTTTCTTTCCTCCAGCGCTTTTCTTCCAAAGCCCAGGATAGGATGTTCTCCTGCAACACTTGCTGCAAACTTCCACATCTCTAGCCGCGCACTTGCAGTCCCCGTATTTTCACGACTGACACTGCTGCTGTCGAGCCAGCGAGATAAGTCTGTAGAAAAATTCTGAAGCCTGGGCAAAACTGGTGAATTTGGACTGAATGCGAGTACCGTGACCAGAGAGAGGACGACTATAGCGCCGATACGGGCAATCTTTTTCGAAAAGGTCGTAGCGGCGAAATGGTAAACAACAAGCATCAATAGAGGAAGCGAAATCCAGCCTCCTTTGCTACCGCTGAAAAAAGATGCTCCGACGCCGGCTACTGCGCCGAGTCCTAGGTATGCGGTAGAGAGCGGTCGACGACTAGTTCCGGGGAGTGCAATTAATCCAATAAGAGAGATTGCAGCTACGATAATCGCGCTATTGCCAAAAAATATTGGGGTATGCATAAAACCAAGAGCGCGATCAATTCCAAGCACGTTAAGCTGGTAGAAAGCAATGAAAAACGCTGCGAACCCCGCAGTTGCCGCACCAAACCAGATTGGCCAGACTGCCACGCGACAGTGTGCAACACCAATATAGGCAATTGGCGCTAGCAGGAATGGAATGTAATTACCAACAACTTTAAGGCCATCTTGGTGATACAGGCTAAGCGAGATTCCTAAGGCGGCGAATGTCCAAAAAGCTAACGGCAAACGAATATCAAATTTTTCTCTGATTTCAAACGAAGATATTCCAAAACGCGTGCGGACTCTAGTGATTATAGACAATGCTAGAAGAATTAAACTCGAGATTACATATCCACCTTTTACCGCCAACATCAGAGCGGGTATGGCAAATATTGCCGCATGCATCAACTTACCTTTCATGGGGAATCCAATTTGTTTGAACAATTCTTTAACAGACGCTCGAGCATCTTCGACCTTTGAATTTTCAGTCGCAGAGTTATCAACAATGCGCCGCTATACTGATCGACTTACTTCAATTACAATAATCGAAGTGGTCGGCAAATCTGTAGACCTACTATCCGAAAGCATATGGGTTTGATAAAAAAAATTTTCAGATCTTTAGATCGGCGCCAGAAGAACAGCCGTGTCGCCTACTATGCCAAAGCTTACGGTAAGCTGATTTTGCCTGATCGATTCTTTCAGCATAAAGCCGAACGTCTACTCTTCCAATACCCAGTTATACCTCCCGACCTTCAGGGGCGTTTAGACTACTACTGCAAGCTTGTCGCGCCATTTAATCTTACCGGAAGCACAACCCTTACAGATATTCGCTCACATCCGAGAACAACCTATTTCCTTGATTTTTATCCATTTATTCGGGCTTTCCCTGATGCTCAGAGGTTCAATACGCTATTCGGCGATGTGACGACTATTCCAAAACAACCCAGCTTTGTAAAAAGCAGGCCAATCGAAGGTGATAACAAAAATTCAGTCCTAATGAAACTTGGTTCAGTTAGGCACTTCACGTTCGTTAAAGACCCTCTAGATTTTAGAAAAAAGCACTCTGCGTTGGTTTGGCGTGGCCGACTACATCCGGCGATTACAAAGGAAAGGCGCCTAGATTTTCTTCGCGAATTTACTGGCAAGCCAAGATTGGATATCGGGCACATCAATCGAGGCAACGTGTTCCCCGAATTTCGCCGCGAACGCCTGTCCATACCAGATCAGCTAAACTTTAAGTATATTTTGTCCCTTGAGGGCGTTGACGTTGCTACCAACCTGAAGTGGATTATGTCTTCAAATTCTCTATGTTTTTCACAAAGACTGAAATTCGAAACTTGGTACATGGAAGGGCGGCTACAACCCGGCGTGCACTACGTTGAAATCGCGGACGATTTCTCTGATGTCGAGCAAAAAATTGACTACTACGAAAATCATCCATCCGAGGCTGAACAAATTATCGCAAACGCAAACGCTTATACACAACAGTTCTTTAACCAGGAGGTCGAAGACTTACTGTCTTATCTTGTCGTTAAACGTTACCTGGAACTTTCTACACCCGTATAAGCCGCACCACTCATCCTGCCATCTTCTCGGCTACTGCTTGCCTCTTGGCAGCCGTCCCATCAAATAAAACTCCTCATTTGGCCGCATACCAATCGAATTCGCAATCCGATTCGACATGCCAAAAAATGCAGTAATCGTCGCGATGTCCCAAATATCTTCGTCGTCAAATCCATGCGTATGTAACGCGGTATAGTCGGATTCATTTACTGAAGCCGAATCTAAGCAGACCTTCACCGAAAAATCCAGCATCGCCTTTTGTCGTGGCGTTATGTCTGCTTTCAAATGATTAATGACAACCTGGTCGGCTACCAATGGGTTCTTGGCGTAAATACGCAGTAGTGCGCCATGCGCGACTACACAATACAGGCAATCGTTCTTTGCGCTAGTAGCCGTGACAATCATCTCCCGATCCGCTTTAGTTAGGCTACCCGTTTCTTTGAGCATTAGCGCGTCGTGATACGCAAAGAATGCACGAAACTCTGCTGGGCGATGCGCTAGTGTCAGAAACACATTCGGCACAAAACCGGCTTTCTCTTGCACAGAAAGAATTGTTTCCCGAATATCGTCCGGCAAATCTTTCAACACAGGCACTGGAAAGCGTGAAATGCGTGATGTAGTCGACATTAGGTATCTTTCATAAACTGCAATTGATAGAGGTGGGCATAAACACCGCCAGCCTGCAGTAACTCAGTATGGTTGCCTATCTCGACGATACGGCCATGCTCCAGAACTGCGATACGGTCTGCACGTTCAATGGTTGAAAGTCGGTGTGCAATCACCAAGGTGGTACGACCCTTCATTAGTGAATCAAGAGCTTGCTGCACTACTCGCTCAGACTCGGAATCAAGCGCAGATGTTGCCTCATCAAGAATCAGTATTGGCGCATCCTTGTAAATGGCCCGAGCGATGGCCAGACGCTGTCGTTGACCACCTGACAAACGCATGCCGTTGTCGCCAATAGAAGTTTGAACGCCATCTGGCAGAGCAGTAACGACATCCTCCAAATGCGCTGCACGTGTAGCGGCATTCACTCGCTGCAAATCTGGAGCAGGGTCTCCGTAAGCAATATTCGCTGCGATGGTATCGTCGAATAAAACTACGTGCTGACTCACCATAGCGATCTGCGCTCGCAAACTCACCAAGTCAATTTGGGAGATCGGCGTACCGTCCAGCAAAATCTTCCCGGCAGATACCGGATAAAACTCCGGTACTAAATTCACTAGCGTACTTTTTCCGCCACCCGACATGCCCACCAAGGCCACAGTCTCACCGGGGGCGATATCAAGACTAACGTCCGATAACGCTGAATCACTTGCATTGGGGTAGCTAAAGCTGACGTTCCTGAAGCTCAACTCACCTTTGGCGCGCTGGGGAAGCGAGACACCACCAGCACGCTCAACGGTTTCATCCATCATCCCAAAAACCCGCTCGCAAGCGGCAATACTGCGCTGTAGGGGGCCACTGATATTGGCGAGGTGTTTCATGGGGGTCAGAA
>JAPLQC010000037.1:0-28921 GCA_026399895.1 Burkholderiales bacterium | reverse complement strand
CGTAAACCCGCCGACGGTCATCTGCCCATCGCCTGCTTGCATCAGCGCGATTGTAATGATGATAGCAACCGAAATCGCATTGAGTAACTGAGTGATCGGTTCAGTAGTTGCAGCCGTGCTCTCCTGCCGCAATATGAAGCCACGAAGACGATCAGCACGTCGCGCGAATCGTGTTGCCTCATATTGCTGACCTCCAAACACCTTGATGACGTGGCGCGCCCTGATGGTTTCATCGATGGTCTGCATTAGCTCGCCATTCAGTTGCTGACTCTCACGAATCAGGCGTTTCAATCTTTTTGCAGTCAGTCTAACCGCCACCGCTACGAGCGGTACAAGTGCGATCGTAATGAGCGTTAACTTCCAGTTCAGCCAGAACAGATAACCTATCAGACCGAGTACGGTCAAACTGTCGCGGATCAAGACCACCATCACACTGCGAAACAAATCTAACACCTGCATCACCTCGATCATCATGGCGTTCAAAAGATGACCGGTCGCATACTTGTCGTGGAAGCCAATCGGCACTTGCAGCAAGCGATTGAACATTTGCTGCCGTAGCTTCGCTGCCATCCTTCCCGATACCCAGGCCATCAGGTAGGCCGCCGTGAAGGTCGCCATCCCGCGTACCAGAAAAATCCCCACCACAAACGATGGCGCCAGCCAGATCGGGAATCCTGCTTTGACGAATCCGTTATCGAGCAGCTCTTTCATCAATGCAGCAACCGTCGGCTCTGTCGCTGCGGTAATTGCTGTCGCAACAAACGCTACGATGATGCGCGCCTTGTAGGGCGCCAGTAGCTTAAGCAGGCGCTGGAGAGTGCTTGAAAATTTCATCAGTACTCGAACCAGACGTTATCAGCGCTGAGCCAGTCTGACAGCTTGGTGCGCAAGGCGTCGTCGGCACGGACGCGCCATTCATCGGAGAGCCGGATCTCGGCCAGCGCACCTTGCTTGGTGTACTGAACCACAATCGGGCACGAGGCGCCATCTTGCTGAAACGGTTTGATCAGCTCGCGGAGTTTTGCGGCATCCGCTTGCCCATTCATCGAAACACGGAGTGCCTTCACATAGCCGGCACGGGCAGCGGCAATATCCATCACCTTATCGGCAACCACACGCAGCCCACCAGAGAATCGATCTTCAGAGATCTTGCCCTGTACGGCGAGGAATTCATCTTCTTTGAATAGAGCGCGATTCGGTTCAAATACCTCGTTGTAAACGGTGACTTCGACTTGTGCGCTGCTATCGTCCAGCGTCACAATCGCCATGCGTCCGCGCTGTGTCAGTTGAAAACGAATACCTGCAATAATTCCAGCCAGTAGCTTGGGTTCGCGCGATGGCGTGAGGTCGCAGAGCTTTACACGAATGAAATGCCTAACCTCGCCAGCATAAGCATCAAACAAATGTCCTGATAAATAAAAACCAAGTGCTGCTTTTTCTTCGGCTAGGCGCTGCTTATCGGACCACGGTGGCACACTGACATATTCCGGGCTATCGTCACCCCCCGCGTCCAAGCTTTCGAACAAGCTGACCTGATTAATCGCTGCCTCTGCCTGTTCGGCGTTATCCATGGCGCGACCCACCGAGGCCATCAATATGCCGCGATTGATGCCCAAGCAATCCATTGCACCGGCCTTGATCAGTGACTCGATCGCGCGGCGATTGATGTGACGCTTATCGATACGTTTGACGAAGTCGAACAAGTCTTTAAACGGACCCGATTCTCGCGCGTGAACGATCGCCTCGATCGCACTCTGGCCGGTGCCTTTAACTGCACCCAATCCATAACGAATACAGTCTGCCTTCTTGCCCGCCTCTGCAACCGCAGTAAATCGATACGCAGAGTGATTGATATCCGGTGGCAGTAGTTTCAAGCCGCAAAGACTCGTCGCATCCTCGACCAGAATCTTTACCTTGTCGGTGTCATCCATCGCCAGCGACAAGTTGGCTGCCATGAACTCCGCCGGGAAATGCACTTTCAAATAAGCTGTGTGATAGGAGAGCAAGGCATAGGCCGCGGCGTGCGACTTGTTGAAGCCATAGCCTGCAAATTTCTCCATCAGATCGAAGATTTCGTCTGCCTTCTCTTTAGCAAGACCATTCTTCGCCGCACCTTCGCGGAAGATTTCGCGATGCTCAGCCATCTCTTCCGGCTTTTTCTTACCCATCGCGCGGCGTAGCAAATCGGCGCCGCCGAGCGAGTAGCCACCGATCACCTGCGCCATCTGCATCACCTGCTCCTGATACACCATGATGCCGTAGGTTTCCGACAGGATGTCTTCAGTGCGTGGATCAGGATAATCAAAACGCTCGCCGTGCTTGCGTCGACAAAAATCCGGAATCAGATCCATCGGACCCGGGCGATACAAGGCAACGAGCGCGATGATGTCTTCAAATCGATCTGGCCGCGCATCTTTCAGCATGCCTTGCATGCCGCGGCTTTCAAGCTGGAACACGGCGACCGTTTTCGCCTCGGTTAGTAGCTTGTAGGTGGGTGCATCGCCTAACGGCAGCTTATCGAGATCGAACTCGGCATGCTCGGGATACAGCGCACGAATACTTTGCACCGTTCTATCGAGAATGGTGAGCGTAGTCAGTCCGAGGAAATCGAACTTCACCAAACCGATGGCTTCCACGTCATCTTTGTCGAATTGCGAGATGACACCGCCATCAGACCCTTGGGTATACAGCGGACAAAAATCCGTCAATTTGCCAGGTGCAATCAACACACCACCGGCATGCATACCAACGTTACGTGCAATACCCTCAACCTGCTGCGCCAGCGCGAGTAATTGGCGCACTTCTTCTTCTTTTTCTTGCCTTTCCTTGAGCAGCGGCTCTTCTTTGAGCGCATCGTCGATCGTGACCAAGCGGCCCGGCTTGAAAGGGATCAGCTTGGAAATGCCATCGCAAAAGTTAAAACCAAAATCCAGTACGCGGCCGACATCTCTCACCGCACCTTTAGCGGCCATGGTGCCGAAGGTAGCAATCTGGGATACTGCCTCTTTGCCATAGCGATCCTTCACATACTGGATCACTCGGTCTCGCCCCTCTTGGCAGAAATCGATATCAAAGTCCGGCATGGAGACACGATCTGGATTCAAGAAGCGTTCGAACAGCAAGTTGTAGGCAAGTGGATCAAGATCAGTGATCTTCAAAGCGTAAGCCACGAGTGAGCCAGCACCGGAGCCACGACCCGGCCCGACCGGTACCCCATGTCGCTTGGCCCACTGGATGAAGTCTGCAACGATTAAGAAGTAGCCAGGAAAGCCCATCTTGATGATGGTGTCGGTTTCGAACTTCAAGCGAGATTCATAGCGCTCGCGCACCGCTTCGCGCTGCGCTGGATCCGGGAAGCGTTGCTGCAATCGATCTTCCAGCCCCGCCTGCGACTGCGCCACCAGAAAGTCATTAATGCTCATGCCATCGGGTGTCGGGAAATCCGGTAGCTGCGCCTTGCCAAGCGTGAGCGATAGATTGCAGCGCTGTGCGATAGCGATACTCTTATGCAGTGCTGCTGGCATATCGGCAAACAGTTCTGCCATCTCCGACTGTCGCTTGAAGTACTGCTCAGCGCTAAATCGCTTTACCCGCCGCGGATTAGCGAGTATTTCACCCTCGGCGATACAGACACGCGCCTCATGAGCGGTAAATTCTTCTTTTTGCCCAAACTGCACCGGATGGGTCGCGACAACAGGTAAACCCAACTTGGCCGCGAGTTGCGTTGATTGACGCAGTAATTGCTCGCGCTGCGGGCTACCGTCGCGCTGAACCTCAATATAAAAGTGTCCGGGGAATATCTCCATCCAGCGCTGCGCGCAACGCTCTGCCAGCACGAGATTGCCATGCTCAAGCGCCTGTCCGATATCACCGTTGTTGAATCCAGAGAGCGCGATTAGGCCATCCTTCTGCGCTAGCGACGCCAACCATTCAGTGCGGATTTCTGCGCGCCCACGGTACTGGTTGCTAAGCCATGCCCGGCTCAGCAGATCGCATAACTGGAGATAACCGGGGTGGTTTTTGACCAGCAGGAGCAAGCGCGATGGCTTGTCACGCTCGTCTTCGTTGCTGATCCAGACATCGGCGCCAACAATTGGCTTGATGCCCTTGGCGCGCGCCGCCTTGTAGAACTTGACCATGCCAAACAAATTGGCCAAATCGGTGACCGCAAGCGCCGGCTGCTGGTCCTCCACTGCGGCCTGAATCGCTTGATCAATGCGCACCAAGCCATCAGCGATCGAGAATTCGGAGTGCAGGCGGAGGTGGACAAATTGCGGGGTGGTCATGACCCGTATTTTACCTGCTGGCACCCTCGCAAACGATGCAAAACTGAGCCGCTTGTGCAATGCGGCGAAGCTTATAATGTCGGGGTTTACCAGTCTGCTAAGAGCCAGCATATGCAGCCCTCACAGCCCATCGTCAATATTTCAGCTTACAAATTTGTCACGCTCGACGACATCGACGATCTGAGACCGCGTTTCCAGCAGCGCTGTCTTGACCTCGAGCTAAAGGGGACGATTTTGCTAGCCCCCGAGGGCATCAACATGTTCCTCGCCGGCAGCCGCACGGCGATTGATGGCTATCTGGATTGGATGCACCAAGATGCGCGCCTGGCGGACATCGTCCCCAAAGAAAGCCTATCGGAGCGCCAGCCCTTTCGGCGCATGCTGGTACGTCTCAAAAAAGAGATCATCACCATGAAAAATCCGGTGATCAAGCCGGAGCTTGGTCGCGCACCTGCGGTGACGGCCCATGATCTAAAGCGCTGGCTGGATCAGGGCCATGATGATGAAGGCAAACCCGTGGTGATGGTCGACACCCGCAACGCGTTTGAAGTCGATGTGGGCAGCTTCGAGAATACGCTGGACTACCGCATCGATAAATTCAGCGAATTTCCTGAAGTGATAGCGCAGCACAAAGATGAGCTAAACGATAAAACGATCGTCACCTTCTGTACCGGCGGCATACGCTGCGAGAAAGCAGCGATTTATATGCGCAATATCGGCTATCACCGTGTCTACCAGCTAGATGGCGGCATCTTGAAGTATTTTGAAGAAGTCGGTGGTGCGTACTACAACGGCGACTGCTTCGTCTTTGATCATCGGACGGCGCTGAACCCACAACTGGAAGAGACCGCCACCGTGCAATGCTTTGCGTGTCGTGCCGTAGTGACGCCACGTGAGCAGTTGTCGCCACACTATGTCGAGGGCAAGTCGTGTCCCCATTGCGCGAGCGTGGCCGCTGCTGCCTGATTGGCTGACCATCATACGCCACTGGCTGCGCAGAATCGCCTCATGCCACGTGCCTAATGTCTAAGCGCCCGCGCCGCATCGCCCATCTCGACATGGATGCGTTTTATGCCTCGGTCGAGTTGCTTCGCTACCCTGAGTTACGCGGCCAACCGGTAGTCATCGGTGGTCGCTCACTGCACCAACCTGCTATCAAAAACGATGGCACCCGCGAGTTTGCAAGGTTGCGTGATTACGTCGGACGTGGGGTAGTGACTACCTCGACTTATGAAGCGCGAGCGCTCGGCGTGTTCTCAGCAATGGGCATGATGAAAGCAGCCAAACTGGCACCAGAGGCATGGCTGCTACCTGCCGATTTCGAGGCGTATCGACATTATTCGCGATTGTTCAAACAAGCGGTCAGCGAAATCGCACCGCAGATGGAAGATCGCGGCATCGACGAGATCTATATCGACCTGACTGATCTGGCACAGGACTCGGTACTACTAGCTAAACATATCAAGCAGGCTGTGCGTGATGCCACCGGGCTTTCTTGCTCGATCGGCATTGCGCCGAACAAGCTGCTCGCAAAAATCTGCTCCGAACTCGATAAGCCTGATGGAATCACTCTGCTGAACGTGGATGATGTACCCACCCGCATCTGGCCAATGGCAGTTCGCAAAATCAACGGCATTGGCCCCAAGGCCAGTGAGAAGCTCGCAGCACTCGGTATACAAACCATTGGCGAGCTGGCAGATCAGAGTCAAGCTTTCTTGTCGCAACACTTCGGACATAGATACAGCGAATGGCTTTATCAAGCCGCGCGCGGCCTGGACGATCGACCAGTAACCACAAGCTCGGAACCGAAATCAATCAGCCGCGAAACCACCTTCGAGCGCGACCTTCATGTCAAGACTGACCGCGCAAAGCTCTCCGAAGTATTTACCCGTCTGTGCGTGCAGGTAGCAGGAGATTTACGGCGCAAAGGCTATGTAGGAAAAACTATCGGCATCAAGCTGCGCTATGACGACTTCAAAACCCTGACGCGCGATCTGAGTCTACCAATCGCTACCGATGATGCGGACGAGATACGTCGCGCTGCGGGTGAGTGCTTGAAGCGCGCACCACTCGAGCAGCGATTGCGACTGCTCGGCGTCAGGGCATCGGCACTGCACAAGAAACAAGCGCAGTCAGAACAGCTCGAACCGCAAGCAGCCTTGCTATTGGGATAGCGAAGAACGTTCATGTATATCGGTCGATTCGCACCTTCTCCTACGGGCCCACTGCATGCGGGATCACTCGTCGCAGCACTCGCTAGCTATCTCGATGCGCGCGCGCACCATGGTCGTTGGCTAATTCGAATTGAAGATGTCGATGAGGCGCGCACTGTTGCTGGCGCCGCTGAAGACATCATTCAAACACTAGCCGCTTTTGGTATGCGATCGGATGGTGAGATTCTCTTGCAAAGCGCTCGTCAAATTCGCTACAGCGATGCCTTCGACAAACTCGGAGGCGCGGTCTATGCATGCGCCTGCAGTCGAAAGGAAATTGCCGACTCGCGAGTGACACTGGCAGCCGATGGCGCAGTGATCTATCCAGGGACTTGTCGTAATGGTCTGGCGCCAGGTAGAACACCGCGTGCTTGGCGAGTCCGTGTTCCTGCTGCTACCGACCCACACGCATTGATTCAATTTGATGATCGCTGGCAGGGTCTGATCTCAGAAAATCTTGCCGAGCATGTCGGCGACTTTGTATTGAAACGCGCCGATGGTTTTTGGGCGTATCAGCTCGCGGTGGTGGTGGATGACGCCGAGCAGGGTGTGACGGATATTGTGCGTGGGGCTGATCTGCTCGAGTCGACTGCACGACAAATCTACTTGCAGCGACTACTTGGCTTTAGCACGCCGCGCTATCTGCATGTACCAGCGGTGGTGAATGATCGCGGAGAAAAACTCTCCAAGCAGACCGGTGCACAACCGCTCGATGTAAGGAATTCGATCAACGCACTGATGGGGGCCGCTGAGCATTTAGGACTGACGCTCAGCCATGCGCCAAGCTCAGTCGATGAGTTCTGGTCGTTGGCAATTCCCGCGTGGGGACAACGCTTCGTGCGGACTTAAACTATTAAGTCTTGGATCTACCGCCCAGCAGTGCTGCGCGCTTAGGCGCGGCCTTGGTATTGCGCGGATCAACAGGCTTCTCTTCAACGGGCACCGCCGGTGCAGCAGGCTCGTACGGCTTCAGGAACCATGGATCAACTTTTTCTTTGCGCGGCATCGGCGCACTCGCACTACGCGGTGCGCGCTCGGTACGGCGCTCTGAACGATCACCCTGGCGGTCACTCTGACGATCGCTGCGATCGCCATGATCACTGCGCCCGGCTCGCTCACCGCGCGCGCTGCGCGGGTGGAAATCTTCCAACTCAACTGGTGTGAGTTTCTGTTTGATGAGTTTTTCTATATCAAGCAGCAAGCGGGCATCTTTTTCACAATACAAAGACAGCGCATCACCGGAGGCTCCCGCGCGACCCGTTCGGCCGATACGGTGGACATAGTCTTCAGCGTTGTAAGGCAGGTCGTAATTAATAACACAAGGTAGCTCTGCGATATCCAAGCCACGCGCCGCGACATCGGTCGCAACCAACACATCGATACCACCTGCCTTGAATGCTTCCAGCGCCGACATACGCTCGGCTTGTGTCTTATCACCATGAATTGCCGAGGCCTTGACGCCAGCCCTTTCCAACTCACGCGCCAAGCGCGAGGCACCGATCTTGGTATTGGAAAAAACAATCACTTGCCGGATCTCACGCTGCTTCAGCAGGTGAACCACCGCATCACGCTTCGCTTCTTCTTCAACTTTGTAGATGATCTGCGTGACACGCTCAGCAGTTGCATTACTGCGTGCAACCTCAATCAGCTGAGGGTTCTTCAGAAAACTGGAGGCGAGCTTTTTAATCTCAGGCGAAAAAGTCGCCGAGAACATCAGGTTCTGTCGCTGCTTGGGTAGCAGATTGATGATGCGCTGCAGATCTGGCAGGAAGCCCATGTCCAGCATGCGATCTGCCTCATCCATCACAAAAATTTCTGTCTGCGAGAGGTTGAGGGTTTTCTGCTGTACGTGGTCAAGCAAGCGACCTGGGGTTGCGATCAGAATCTCGACACCCGCCCGCAGCGCTGCCGTTTGCGGCGCCATATCGATACCGCCGAACACGACAGCCGATCGCAGTGGCGTATGGCGCGAATACGACTTCACATTGTCAGCCACCTGATCTGCCAACTCACGGGTCGGCGTCAGGATCAGCGCACGCACCGGGTGGCGCGCAGGTGAGGCGCTCGTATTTGCCTGCGGCAGCAGCTGCTGAATGATCGGGAGCGAGAATCCGGCTGTCTTACCGGTACCGGTCTGCGCGGCACCCATCACATCCCGGCCTTGCAGCACAACCGGTATCGCTTGGGCTTGGATCGGGGTGGGGTGTTGATAGCCCTGCTCGGCGAGCGCCTGCAGAATGGGCGGCGCAAGGCCGAAATCATCAAAACGGGGAAGCGATGCGGTTGCAGCTTCGGGGGCGGTAGGGGTGTTCAGCTCTGGCATTCGTCGGAATCGGTTTAGCGCGGAAGTATAGCACCCAAGCCCCTAGCCGGACGCACAAGTTCTTGATTGTAAAAGGAAACACTCTCAATCAGATGGCGCACTCACGGCCCGGCACTGCGGTCGATACCGCTGCCACCGCTGTCAGCACCTCGCCCGGTGGCGAATGCTGCCTGAAGGTACTCTGAGCTTTCAGTTTGACCGCCCAACCGCGCTGATAAAGGCCTTTGGATGCGCAGTAAAGTTGCTGCCAATAGTATTTCAGCTAGTAGCTTTCTGCGAATCTTGCACAGACGCTAGGTTACAAATCCAAGAGTTTTCATATCCTGCGTTTTTTAAAAGCTCTCCCTCATCAGCCAAAGGCAAGCTTTCAAACCTCAAGAAACCTAGCATCAGTAATTTATCCAATCTCTTTGGAGCGGGCTGTTATGGACACAATCGGCAGAATCAGGACTGCGATTTTTGGAAATGCTGAGAAAAAAGAAATCTCACCTGATAAATCAGCTAAAAATCCACTCAACTCCCACACCACAAAATCCAGTGCCCATATAAACGGGGCGGTAGATGACGGTCTGCAGGTGAATATCAGATCAACCGATCCCGCGAATGCCAAACCATCTTCCGAAACGCCACTGATAAGAAGTTTTGCCGCTAGTAGCTCTACTGCTCAGCCATCAACAAATGCATCTACTTTGCCATCGTCGCATCAAGGCGGCAGCGCCCACACGACGCCCTCCAAGACGTCTATCGCTCCCTCGGTAAACACGCCTTCAGCAACGCTAATAAAATTTACGCCCGCTAAGCAGGTAATCTTTTCTAAGAATTTACAAGATGTGTATTACGACAAACTTCGGCCAGAGGCTAAGTCTTTAGTAAACCAATACAACTTAACGAAAACAGAAGCAGCAGCGATTCACGCCTATACGCGAAATGAGTTTTACAGAGATATGAATGCCGCGCTGCGTGTCGTTAACAAAGATGGCAATGTAGACGCGTCGAGTGCTGCTGCTCTGAAACAAGCCGGCATCACAGATGATGGATTGGCCGAAGTTATTGCCGCCACAGTCAGCGGAATGAAGAAGCTTCCTCCGGACCAAACGGATTCATCGGTGTTTTTTGCTTTAGGCCGGAACGACTCCGTACCCGAAGAATTTTTAGAGCCCTACGCCCAAGGCGCATCAATCACTATGGGACCGTTTTACTCAAGCACCGTTTCCATGCCGACAGTGGAGGGGTGGTGGGATGGTAGCGCCCACTTCCTGAGCGTATTGCAAAACGTCAACGGGAACGGAAGAGATATTTCTGCTTTCAGTGAATTTCCAAATGAGAAGGAGGTGCTTTTCATGCCCGGCACCCGATTCATGGTGTTGGGCAGAACCGAGCGCACTGAAACACCAATGGGCAAGCCGGGCTTACTGGGTGCTTTTAAAACAAAAACCAAGATTCTGCTGCAGTTGCAGGAGGTTTCATCCAATCCGAATGATGCCTTGCCGCCAACCATTCATCCTTCAACTTTTCAGTCGCTTTCAGCGCCTATCAAGAAGAAACCGGAAAAATCTGATCCGGTTAAGCCCGAAACAAAATCGGCCTATTTCGGGCTTAAGTAAGATTTTGGCTAGAAAGCGCTCGGGCTCAGGTCTGAAGGGACAGACCTAGGAACCACTGCCGATTACAGAGGTTCTTGAAATCGTTTGGTGGGCCCCCCGTGAGTCGAACACGGCACCAACGGATTATGAGTCCGCTGCTCTAACCAAGCATGAGCTAGGGGCCCAAAACTGTTGCGGTCAGTTTAGCCCGTATTGTAACGGGCAGTTACCGAATCGGCGAGGCCGCGCAGGCCACGCCGATGGTACGTTCAAGATTAACTACCCTCGAGGAAACTCTTCAGCTTGTCCGAACGCGAAGGATGACGCAGCTTGCGCAACGCCTTCGCTTCGATCTGCCGAATACGTTCGCGAGTGACATCGAACTGCTTGCCAACCTCTTCCAGCGTATGGTCGGTTGACATCTCGATACCAAAGCGCATCCGCAGTACTTTTGCCTCGCGCGGCGTCAGGGAGTCGAGTACGTCTTTCACGACACCACGCATGGAGGCATGCAGCGCCGCATCAGACGGTGCCAAGGTGTTGAAATCCTCGATGAAGTCGCCCAAATGCGAATCGTCGTCGTCGCCAATCGGCGTCTCCATCGAAATCGGCTCTTTGGCGATCTTCATGATCTTGCGGATCTTGTCCTCGGGCATCTCCATCTTCAGCGCCAGCGTCGCTGGGTCTGGCTCGGAACCTGTCTCTTGCAAAATCTGGCGCGAGATACGATTCATCTTGTTGATGGTCTCGATCATGTGCACCGGGATACGAATCGTCCGCGCCTGATCCGCGATCGAACGAGTGATGGCCTGACGAATCCACCAAGTCGCATAGGTCGAGAATTTATAACCGCGCCGGTATTCGAATTTATCGACCGCCTTCATCAGGCCGATGTTGCCTTCCTGGATCAGATCGAGGAATTGCAAACCACGATTGGTGTACTTCTTGGCAATCGAGATCACCAGACGCAAGTTCGCCTCGGTCATTTCACGCTTCGCCTTGCGCGCCTTGGTCTCGCCTGCGGCCATCTTCTTGTTGATCTCGCGCAGGTCTGGCAGTGGCAACACGACCCGTGACTGCAGATCAAGCAGCTTTTGTTGCAGCTCTTTGATGGTTGGCACATTACGCGCCAGCACCGTGCTGTAAGCATGGTTGCCGCTGACTTCACCATCGATCCACTTCAGGTTTGTCTCGTTACCCGGGAAAACCTTAATGAAGTGGGTGCGCGGCATACGGCATTTATTCACCGCGACATCAAGGATCTGGCGCTCGATCTGACGCACCTCGTCCACCTGCGAACGCAATGTGTCGCACAGCTTCTCGACCACCTTAGCGGTGAAACGAATACCCATCAGCTCATTCGAAATCGCCTCTTGCGCCTTGACGTAAGGTTTCGAGTTATAGCCCTCACGCTCATATGAGCGGCGCATTTTTTCGAACTGCGTGCTGATGGTGTCAAACTTGGCAAGCGAGTCCTGCTTTAATTGCTCGAGTTGCTCAGGCGAGAAACCGGCAGCACCGCCGCCAGCGTTCGAGGTTTCTTCTTCCCCTTCTTCATCCTCGTCCTCGTCTTCATCCTCTTCCTCGTCATCCGCTGCTTTGATTGGCATCGGCGGCGCGACAGGAGCGTCATCAGGTGCGTTCGGATCAACCAAGCCATCGACGATCTCGTCGATCTTGGATTCGTCTTTACGAATCCGCTCGGCCAACGCGAGAATCTCGGAAATCGTCATCGGACACGCAGAGATCGCCTGAATCATGTCTTTCAGGCCAGCCTCAATACGCTTGGCGATTTCGATCTCACCCTCACGCGTGAGCAATTCAACTGAGCCCATTTCGCGCATGTACATACGCACCGGGTCAGTGGTTCGGCCGAAATCGGAATCGACGGTCTGCAACGCTGCCTCGGCAGCGGCTTCAGCATCTTCATCGTTCGCGACCGTCGCAACATTGTCCGACAGCAGCAAGGCCTCAGCATCTGGCGCGTGCTCGTACACCGCGATGCCCATGTCGTTGAACGTACCGATGATGCCCTCGATCGCTTCCGGATCGATGATGTTCTCGGGCAGGTGATCGTTGATCTCTGAGTGAGTAAGGAAACCACGATCCTTACCCAGCTTGATCAGGGTCTTCAGCTTCTGCCGGCGGCGCTCGAGTTCCTCCTCGCTCGCCTCCGAGTCTGCGGCGAAGGCTTCTTTCAGGAACTGCTTCTCTTTGTTCTTGCGGTCACGCGCCTTGGCCTTATCAGCTGCCTTCAGTTGCTCGGCACGCTCAACGGCGTTCAGTTGCGCGATCTCATCGCTCTCGGGCTGGAAATCGCGTGGCTTGCGCCCGCGACGGCCTGGCACTTTGACTGAAGGCAGCACATAGCCGGACGTATCGATCGCCGCTAAGGCGGCCGCGTCGGTGGTTTGCTTGACCGACAGAATCTGATGGTCCGCTTTGGCAACCGCTGTTTCTGGAGCGGCTTTCGTAGTGGCTTTCGTCGCGGCTTTGGCAGGCGCTTTTACAGGTGCAGGCGTGCCACTGGCAAGCTTCGGTGAAGCGCTGACCGCTTTTTTTGCCGGACTGGCTGCCTTGGCCTGAGTTTTGTTGCTGCCCACATCAACCTTCTTTGCCACTGGTTTCGGCGCGACAGCAGGCTTGGCCGCGGCCTTTGCCTTCGGTTTGCTGTTTGCCGTGGCGGCCGTTGCTTTGACCGGCTTTTTCGCTGCCGGCTTGGCAGCAGCACTGGGCTTTGAGACCGCTTTAGTCGGGGCTTTGTTCGCTGCCTTCTTCGCCGGAGCGGATTTTGGCTTGACCGTCGCAGCCTTCTTGGCAGGGCTCTTGGCCGCCGCCTTTACAGGCTTGGCAGGTTTTTTCGGTGCTGCCGAGGCGCGCGTCGCCGCCTTGGCTTTGTCCTTGGATGCTGAATTTTTCACAGTTTTTTTGCTTGTCGCCATGGATCGATCCACCCTTGGGAGTTAGTCGATGCTTCAATGGGAGCCCGCCCGGCGGGGTCTACTCGGTAGAACGTTGTTTTGTGGCTCTGTACGAAACAGAATGAAAAGCCTTCAATCATAGCACATCAGGCACTCATTTCTCTGTGAAAACGGGTGTAACCACACCCGAACAAGTCGCTAAATGCCTTGATTTGCCAGACGAAGAGGGACTGAAGTTGATAATTCACTATCTATTCACTGCCTATCCACTATTTCTCCGAAAATTCTGCTCAGATTCATCCTAGTCTGCTGGCCCATCGGCGAGATCAGATTCTCCCGCTAGGCGTAGTTGCTCCAGCGTGGCACCGATTTCCCGGTAGCGAGCCCGGGCGTGATCGTCCGCCAAGCCTTCCGCCACCAGCCTATCCTGCTCAGCACGCAAAGCTCGCATCGCGGCTTGTCTTACCGCGCCGGCTAATTCAAGCCGCGCAGGCGCCAAATCTGGCAATGGCTCCGCCAGCACTTCAGTAATCAATACGTCGAGCTCGTCACCACCGCCACGGAGCTGCTCGGCCAGTACCGCAAACCCGGCTTCTCCCGAGACTTGCTTCGCCGCCTGCACCACCAGACGCAGCATCTCGCCATGATCTGGAGCGCTTGCGGCAAGGACATGTAAGGCGTCGTCGTCGAGCTCATGTGCCAGTTCGGGATGTGCGAGCAGCATGCGCAGCACCTTGCGCTCGAGCTCAACCGGCGGCTTGCGTCGGACAGCTCGTGGGGCTGCTTTCAAGTATTTGTTCGTACTCGGCGTCACCAACTCGAACAATGTTTCCAATTCCTGAACATTGCTATCAGTGATCTGGGCTAGTTGTCGTAACAGCTGCAAACGCAGTGACGAAGGCGGCATCGCTTGCAGTAGCGGCTTGGCATCGAACTGCGCGCGAGCACGTCCCTCTGCCGTCAATAAATCTTGCTCTTCCGTGACGGTGGCAATCAGGAACTGCGACAAAGGCGTTGCATCACGGATCATCTGCTCAAAAGCCTCCGTGCCATTCGCGCGAATAAAACTGTCCGGATCATGCTCAACCGGCAGAAACAGAAACTTCAGCGTGCGGCTATCTGTCGCATGGGGCAGGCAAGCCTCCAAAGCACGCCGTGCCGCGCGTCGGCCAGCAGCATCGCCATCAAAGCTAAACACCACCTGATCAGTTTGGCGTAACAACTTCTGCACATGTACCGCTGTACAGGCAGTACCAAGCGTCGCCACCACTTGCGCCACACCGAACTGCGCCAGCGCGACAACATCCATGTAGCCTTCGGTCACTAACACATGACCTTTCTCGCGAATCGCCTGACGCGCTTCGAACAAGCCGTAAAGCTCGGTTCCTTTTTGAAACAGCGGTGTCTCTGGCGAGTTGAGATACTTGGGCTCACCCTGATCAAGCACGCGGCCACCGAAACCAATTACCTGTCCCTTGGTGTTTCGAATCGGGAACATGACACGGTCGCGAAAACGGTCGTAACGTTTACGCGCACCGCCCTCTTCATCGCTCTTATCGATCACCATGCCAGCTTCGACCAGCACAGCATCTTCGTAATCAGGAAACACCTTACGCAAGCTGTCCCACGCGTCTGGCGCGTAACCTATCCAAAACTTGGCAGCGATCTCGCCGGTCAGTCCGCGTCGCTTGAGGTAATCAATCGCGTTTGGTGCAGCGCGTAGCTGCTGCCGGTAGTAGTCGCATGCGCGGGTCATGACCTCTGATAGCGCCATGCTTTTCGCCTGTAATGCAGCGCGCTGGGCTGGCGGCAATCGATCTTCCTGCTCCGGCACGGTCATGCCCGAGTTTTGAGCGAGCTCTTTCACCGCCTCGATGAAGCTCATGCCCGAGAATTCCATCATAAAGCCAATAGCGCTGCCGTTTGCACCACAGCCAAAGCAGTGGAAGAACTGCTTCGCTGGGCTCACCGTGAACGAGGGCGATTTTTCGCTATGGAATGGACACAATCCGAGGTAGTTGGCGCCACCTTTTTTCAACTGCACATAACGTCCCACCACCTCGACAATGTCGACGCGATTCAGCAGATCCTGCAAGAAACTCTGCGGTATCACGATGTGCGCTCGGTAGGTCGTATCAAGGCACCGATCACGTGGTGAGCGCTGCTTTCACTAGGGCCGAAACCGCAGTCATGTCGGCGCGTCCGGCCAGTTTGGGTTTCAGCACCGCCATCACCTTACCCATATCTTGCGGACCACTGGCCCCGGCTTGGGTGACCGCAGTCGCTACTTCGGCTTGCACCTCTGCTTCTGACATTTGCGCGGGCATGTAAGCGGCCAACACAGTGATCTCTGACTTTTCTTTGTCAGCGAGATCCTGACGGCCGCCGGCTTCGAATTGAGTGATCGAGTCTTTGCGCTGCTTGATCATTTTCTCGATGACGGACAAGACTTGATCATCGCCAAGCTCAATGCGCTCATCCACTTCGCGCTGCTTGATCGCGGCGTTAATCAAACGGATGGTAGCCAGCTTCTCGCTGTCTTTGGCGCGCATGGCGGACTTCATGTCTTCCGACAGTGTTTCCTTGAGTGTCATAGGTGCTCCCGAAGAATACTGGTCAGCGTAGTGGAAAACCCCGCTACGTCACCGGCAATAAATTGATGGGGATAATAGATGGGGATACTAAAGAGGAAAACCCGCCGCGGAACGACTCCGGAGCGGGTTTTCAGATTTTGCCGACTCGCCACCTGGCGAGCCTGAAATCAGTACAGCTTCTTTGGCAGAAGCTGGCTGCGGATGCGCTTGTAGTGGCGCTTAACCGCTGCGGCCTTCTTGCGCTTACGCTCCGAAGTCGGCTTCTCGTAGAACTCGCGTGCGCGCAGTTCGGTCAGCAAACCGGTTTTTTCGATGCTGCGCTTGAAGCGACGCAGGGCGACCTCGAAGGGCTCGTTTTCTTTAAGGCGAATAATAGTCATGAAAAATCAGTAATGGTTGGACAACGCCGAGCCCGAGAGTATATCAGCGAAGTTAGTCAAACGGAAGTCAGCCAAGCGTCCAAAATCCGCATGCGGAGAAAAATAATCCGATGTCAAACCGACAATCCTGCCGCCACCCCCGATGCCCAGGCCCACTGAAAGTTGTAACCGCCGAGCCAGCCGGTCACATCCACCGCTTCGCCAACAAAATGCAGGCCTGGGACGGCCTGCACCACCATGCTTTGCTGAGACAAGGCCCGGGTGTCGACCCCGCCCAAAGTAACCTCTGCCTTGCGGTAACCCTCCGAGCCATTCGGCGTCAGCTGCCAGCGGTTCAAGCTGTCGCCCAATCGCCGAAGTTGCTGATCAGGCAATTCCGCCACCCGCACGCCGGCATCAAACGCATTGGCGGCCAGCCAGGCCTCGGCCAGCCGGGTCGGCAAATACTGTGACAGCCAGTTGCCGATGGCTTTTCGGATTCCTGACTTTTGCTCGACCAGCACGCGCCCGACATCCAGCTCCGGCAGTAAATTAAGGCTGATCGGCATACCCTCACGCCAGAAATTGGAGATTTGCAGCACTGCCGGCCCGGACAAGCCCCGGTGCGTGAACAGCAAATCTTCACGAAACCGGCCACGCGACCTGCGCTCACCGGCTTCAATATCAACCTCCAAAGAGATACCCGCCATCGGCACATACGGCACCCAGCCAGTCGCATCAAAGGTCAGCGGTACCAACCCGGGCAGAGGCGCAATCAGGGGAATATCAAACTGCTTGGCAATGCGGTACGCAAAATCGGTGGCACCAATCTTGGGAATCGACAAGCCGCCGGTTGCAATCACCAGATGCTCAACCCGCAGCTCGCCAGCACTTGTTTCAAGGCGAAAGCGCTCAGCCTCTTTTGATACTCGGTTGACCGTAACAGGCACGCGCCACTGAACACCACCTACGTCACACTCGGACTTCAGCATTTGAATAATGTCTTCCGCCGAGCGATCACAAAACAATTGCCCCTTGTGCTTCTCATGAAACGGGATTCGATACTTATTAACTAGCGCGATGAAATCTTGTGGTGTGTAGCGTGCCAGCGCACTGCGAGCAAAATGCGGGTTCTGTGACAGGTAATGCTGCCAATTTGCGTCGGTGTTGGTGAAGTTACAGCGGCCCCCACCGGAAATTCTGATTTTCTCGGCCAGCTTGGGTGAGTGATCGATCAGCACTACCCGCCGGCCCCGCTGCCCGGCAACCGAGGCGCACATCATGCCGGCAGCACCTGCACCGATGACAGCGACTTCGAAAGTCTCACTCATGTGCGCAACTGCCGCGCAACATTCAGACAATGCTCCAGCTGCGCGGCAATTGGCGCCGGGATGGGCTGCTGACCGGCCAACGCCTCTTTAATCCATGCCGCCGTCGTTTGTGCATCACTCGATGCGGGCAATATCGGCAACTCGTCATTCGGTGCCTGGCGCTCGATCAATTCAGTGGCTTGCCCCTGATGCAACCAAGTGACGGCATTTGCACGCCTGGGATGGGCCACAGTCTCGCCCTCGGTACCACGCATCAGAAATACATCACCACGTGCCGGATCAGCCACCGTCAGAAAATACGTCGTTAGCACCGGCAAGTACTCGGGATGCGTATACGACACCAAACGTAATGCGGCTTGCTGAAATGGCTGCATGATCTTGACCAAGGTGTGGGTCGAGTTACGCAAGCCCAGCACGCGGCGCACTTGCAGCAACTTATGAATTTTTGGCGCCAGCAGACTAATTGGCATAAATACCGGAACCGGTTTGGCCAGCGCGCTATTCGCTTGCGTACGATCACTCAAGGCTTCAATACCTAACGCACTGAAAATCTCTGCCGTCGTGACCCGACCCGGGTCTTCGCTCATGCCATGAACCAGTACCGGCACACCTTCACGCGCCAGCAATAGCGCAAGTAGTGGCGTCAAGTTCGGTAATTGTCGCGAGCCGTTGTAACTGGGGATGATCACCGGCGCGAAAGGACCCTCTGGCGCCGTGAGCGGCTCGAAGCTGGCCTCGGCAGCCTCAAGAAAGCCGGCGATCTCTTCAACGGATTCGCCCTTGATCCGCATGCCGATCAGCAAAGCGCCGAGCTCAAGGTCGGATACGTGACGCTCCAACATCGCCTCATAAACCGCACGCGCATCCGACTGCGACATATCGCGCGCACCCTTCTTACCGCGGCCTATCTCGCGAATGAATGGCGCTGCCTTAAAGGAGGAATTTAATGGTGACATGCTGCTAGCTTACACGTCAAATATCACGGACAGCATTTTGGTTTCACGTCTTCATCTACAATCTCATGATTTGAAGCGCAAAATGTAGCGTGTTGAGGCCACTCTTACGCTGACTCATTAAGGTATCGGTATTTGAATGATCGTCCTCGGCGTTGAATCTTCTTGCGATGAAACTGGGCTAGCGCTCTACGATACCGAGCGCGGTCTGCTCGCGCATGCGCTGCACTCGCAAGTGGCGATGCACGAAGCCTACGGCGGTGTCGTTCCCGAGTTAGCGTCGCGTGATCATGTACGTCGAGCTATCCCATTACTGGAACAGATTCTTGACCAGAGTAAGTTATCCCTAAGCGCCATAGATGCAATTGGCTACACCCAAGGACCGGGTCTAGCCGGAGCATTGCTGGTAGGCGCTGCGGTTGCCAATGCGCTCGGCCTCGCGCTGCAAAAGCCAGTGCTCGGCGTGCATCATCTGGAAGGGCATCTGCTATCGCCGTTGCTATCTGAACGACCACCGGTGTTTCCCTTTGTTGCGCTGCTGGTGTCGGGTGGTCACACGCAACTGATGCGGGTTGAAGGTGTCGGGCAGTATGAGCTACTAGGCGAAACGCTGGATGATGCCGCCGGCGAAGCGTTTGATAAATCCGCCAAATTACTCGGCCTTGGCTACCCCGGTGGGCCAGCGATATCCCGCCTGGCGGAAGCAGGTGACCCCGCGGCTTATGTACTTCCGCGTCCGATGCTGCACTCAAAGAATCTCGATTTCAGCTTTTCGGGCTTGAAAACAGCTGTACTTACCCTAGTGAAAAAACACGGCGCTCATCTCAGCGATACGGATAAAGCGAATATTTCACGTGCCTTCGTCGATGCAATCGTCGACGTGCTAACCGCCAAATGTCTCGCCGCGTTAAAACAAACCGGCTTGAAACGACTGGTGATTGCCGGTGGCGTTGGCGCAAATCAGCAGCTACGCCTTGCGCTGAATGCTGCGGCAGAACGCAAGCGGTTCGAGGTGTTTTATCCGGAGTTGGCGCTGTGCACCGACAACGGCGCTATGATTGCATTTGCGGCTGCGCTGCGCCTGAAAAACAAGTTGGCGGTGGGCAGTCATGACTACAGCTTCAATGTGAAGCCGCGCTGGCCATTAGATGCGATTGATGCAGTTGATGTGATGAGATAGGCAGGGATCGCAACTCACCAGCACAAGACTGAACTGCCTAGTTCTTGTCTAGTTCTTGCCTAGTTGTTGGCTAGTTCTTGCTTGGTATTTTCTTATTTCTTGCCGATTTTGCTTTCTTTGCCTGCAATCAGGTTACCGATATTGCTCCGGTGTCGCCAGATTAACAGCGCGCTCATCACCACGACGGCGAAGCCGATCGGATTCAATCCAAACAGCAGCGTGTAATAGAACGGCGCGAACAGTGCCGAGATCAATGCTGCCAATGACGAGTACCGAAACGCGTAGGCGGTCACGATCCAGGTCGACAAGGTCGCCAACCCCAGTATCGGATTCAGTCCCAATAAAACACCCAGTGCCGTAGCAACGCCTTTGCCGCCTTTAAAGCGAAAGAACAGCGGCCATAAATGCCCAGCGAACACTGCGATAGATACCAGGGCAATGCCAGCGTCGCCCAGCGCTAGCCGCTCACCGAAATAAACTGCCAGCGCTACCGGCACCACGCCTTTCACGCAATCACCCAGCAATGTCAATGCAGCAGCAGCTTTATTGCCGGTTCTGAGTACATTGGTGGCACCCGGGTTACCAGAGCCGAAGGTGCGCGGATCAGCCAAGCGGAAAATCTTGCTGACCACAATCGCAAACGATACCGAGCCAATCAAATAGGCAGCACCTGCGAATATCAGCGAATTCAATAAATTCATGACGAGCATCTCCAACCGAATCAGACCACTGCTTTACCTGAAGCTTTACTTCAAGGCTTTCCAATAGCCCGCATTATCCTCTAGGGTGATGCATCTGATGAATTTTCTTCAGACGCTCGCGCGCAACATGCGTATAAATTTGTGTTGTCGAGATATCCGCATGGCCGAGTAGTAGCTGAACTACTCTCAAGTCTGCGCCATGATTCAACAAATGCGTTGCAAACGCATGACGCAGCGTATGCGGTGACAAGGGCGCATTGATGCTCGCACGTTGCGAGTACTTCTTGATCAGCGTCCAGAACATCTGCCGCGTCATTGGGCCGCCAAGCGAGGTAACGAACAAGGCATCGGCGATTTTGCCTCCCAAAATGCTGGTGCGCGCCTCGGACAAATAACGCTCTATCCAACCCCGCGCCTCTTCACCAAAAGGTACCAGACGGGTTTTATTGCCCTTGCCCGTTACGCGCAACACGCCTTCATTCATTCCCAGCTCGACGGTCTTTAACAACACCAACTCCGATACCCGCAACCCGCTGGCATACATCAGCTCCAGCATGGTTCTATCGCGCAAACCCAAGGGTGTGTTGACATCAGGCGCTGCAAGTAATGACTCGACATGCTGCTCGGATAAAGTTTTAGGAAAGCGCGGCGCCTGCCTGGCCGAGCGCAATTTGAGGCATGGGTCAGCAGCAACGCGATGCTGACGTAGCGCGTGCTGGTAGAAGCGTTTCAATACGGTCAGCCGACGATTGGCCGTACTCGCTTTCGTATCCGCATGACGAAATGCGAAATAGGCGCTGAGATCGGTATCGATAGCGTCATATAAATTTTTCCTACGCTGCTCGTTTAACCAAGCGGCAAACAGCAACAGATCGCGCTTGTAAGCCTCGAGCGTATTTTTTGACAGGCCATCTTCCAGCCAAAGCGCATCGCAGAACTCATCGATCACGGCTTGTCCGGGACGCTCTGGAGAGGGCGTTGGCGGTGGCGCAGGTGCGGGCTTAGCCTTTGGCTGGCTTTTAGCCTTGGTTTGAGATTTAGGGCCGGCCATTAGCAGTATCCCGGTACACGCTCATGCCACAGTAACCAACGTTTCACCTCTTGATGAAAACCGCTGTCATGGCGCGCAAAGCCACCAATACCATTGGCCGCGGTGACCCGATGGCACGGAATGATCAAGGGGAACCAGTTCGCACCGCAAGCCTGCCCGACCGCCCGCGGCGCGGAGCCGATTCGGCGCGCGACCTGTGCATAGGTCAGTACTGATCCGCATGGTATGGCGGATATCTGCTGCCATACTTTGCGCTGATGCTCGGTACCGACTTCGGGTATTGGTAGTGCGAATGCAAAATCAGGCTGCTTAAAATATGCCTTCAACTGCGCTGCTATTTCGCGGCTGATTGCATCACGTGGTGTGCGTAATTCATAGGCCGCTGGCAGGTACACCAGTTCGCGTAGCTCACCCGCTTCAATACGTATACCCATACGACCAAACGGTGCCGCAACCACGGCTGAGAACAGACTGGGTGTCACTTCACTCATGGTGTTGCCTTGTTCATCTCAACCTTGTGCACTATCAACAGGTGCATGCTGCGCCAAAGCCCAAGCCACATGCTCACGCACCAGTTCTGAGTGATGATGCTCACGAGAGCGTAGTGCTGCCAAGATACGCTGATCGCCCGATCTTTGTGACGCAGCATTGCCGAGTGCCACCGCAATGTTGCGCAACCACCTAACATGGCCAATGCGCCGAATGGGGTTGCCCTCCAGCCGCTGCTCAAATTCTTGCTCGCTCCATTGGAATAAATCGATCAAGTTTGCATGATCCAGACCTTCACGCACATCGAAATCGGGCAAAGGACTGCGTTGCGCAAACTTGTTCCAAGGGCAGACTAACTGACAATCATCGCAACCATAAATCCGATTACCCATTAAAGGTCGCAATTCGACGGGAATACTGTCTTTCAACTCAATAGTGAGGTACGAAATACAACGACGTGCATCGAGCTTGTAAGGTCCGACGATGGCCTGCGTTGGGCAAACGTCGATACAGGCGATGCAATCGCCGCAGTGCCCAGACACCGGCTCGTCGACAGGTAGGGGCAGGTCGGTATAAATCTCTCCCAGAACAAACATCGAGCCCGCATCACGATTAAGTAGCAGCGTGTGCTTACCACGCCAACCAAGGCCGGCTTTCTGAGCTAACGCCACTTCCATGACCGGCGCCGAATCCGTGAACACGCGATACCCGATGGGCCCAGCCTCGATTGAAATCTGATCGACCAAGCGCTGCAAGCGTGAGCGCATGACCTTGTGATAATCGCGGCCGCGTGCATACACAGAAATGACCGCTGCATCGGGATCCGCTTGCCGACTCTGCTCGCGTTCGCGCCAATCATCAGATATGTCATTCGGCAGATAATCCATACGTGCGCTGATCACGCGTACCGTACCTGGTACCAGCTGCGCAGGATGGGTTCGTTTACTTCCGTGGGCTGCCATAAAGTCCATTTGCCCGTGAAATCCGGCGGCCAACCACTGCTGCAGATAATCACTCGCCGCGCCCAGGTCGACATCCGTGACGCGCACCTCGGCAAAGCCCAATGCTCTGCCCCAGTCTTTGATTGAGCGAGCCAGTGCAGCAAGTTGTTCAGGCGTGTTGGACATGGCGGAAGGTATCATTGGCGGGCGCGCCTCGAGCGCGCTCTTGCATTCTAATTTATGCGCCAACGAAAAGACTTTCTTAAAGATGAGACCGCCACCGCGCAGCTTGGCGCGGCACTCGGTCGCGTGCTGCAACCGGGCATGACGATTCACCTGCAGGGCGATCTGGGCGCCGGCAAGACGTTTCTCACGCGCGAGATGTTGCGTGCCATGGGCTACACCGGTCGCGTGAAGAGCCCGACGTATACCCTGCTTGAACCCTACTCGGTCGAATTGCAGGGGCATCCCGTCGAGGTATTGCACTTTGATCTCTACCGCATGAGCAGTCCGCAAGAATTTATCGAAGCGGGTTTTCGTGAGTATTTCGGCAGCGCCAACATCTGTATCGTCGAATGGCCGGAGCAAGCAGGCAAGCTGCTTCCTGCAGCAGATATCGCTGTTTTTATCGCTGCAGAAGGTGAAGGCCGTACGGTAGAATTGCACGCATATTCCGATCTGGGCGTCACATGTCTGGAAAATCTGTACCCAAGTCCGAATCCTTAAAGCCCACAGCACGTCGCGTCGTGCTCAAATCCGGCGCGACGCTTTTACTGTCACTGCTTCCTGTACGTTTTGCCAACGCTGCGCAGATTGCTGCGGTGAGAATCTGGCCGGCCAGTGATTACACCCGCGTGACGCTGGAGACCGACAGCAAGCTGAAATCCTCGCATTTCTTAGTCACCGATCCTAATCGGTTGGTGGTTGAGATCGAAGGCGTCGAACTCGATACCAAGTTGAAGAGTCTGGTCGCCAAGGTTCAGCCGAATGATCCCTACATCGCGCAAGTGCGGGTCGGACAAAACCGGCCCGGGGTCGTGCGCATGGTGTTCGATCTAAAAGAAGAAATACAACCGCAGGTGTTTACGCTAGCGCCCGTGGGTGATTATCGTCACCGGCTGGTTTTCGATTTATATCCCGCACATCCGGTCGACCCGATTGCCGAGTTACTCAAGCGACCGCGTCCGGCAACAGCGCCTCCCGGAGCCGTCGGCCGAGGCGGCAACTTTGAAAAAAACGTAGTGCTGGCAATTGCGCAGCGATTGAAATCGAGACTGGAGCAACAGCCCAACACGCGAGTCATGCTGACGCGCGATGCCGACTACTTTGTACCGCTTCACGTCCGGGTACAGAAAGCTCGCAAAGTTCAAGCGGACCTTTTTGTCTCCATCCACGCGGATGCCTTTGTAGAACCAACTGCGCGTGGCTCTTCGGTGTTTGCGCTCTCGGAAAAAGGTGCCAGCTCAACCGCAGCACGCTGGCTAGCGAACAAGGAAAATGCAGCTGATCTGATCGGTGGCATCAACATCAGCACCAAGAATCAGCAATTGGCGAGCGTCCTGCTTGATCTCTCGACGACCGCTCAGATCAATGACAGCCTCAAACTTGCAAAGCATGTGCTGGGCGAGATCGGCTCGATCAACCGACTGCACAAGCCACAGGTAGAACAAGCCGGTTTCGCGGTACTGAAAGCGCCAGACATTCCCAGCATCCTGGTCGAAACAGCGTTTATTTCAAACCCGGAAGAAGAAGCCAAACTCACCGACGAGCGCTACCAAGATCAGATGGCCGATGCGCTAGCGCGCGGTATACGCAAGTACCTGCAGAAACACCCCAGCCTCAACCGCGGCCGCATGACCTGATCAGCACTGCCAGTCAGGATTCGGCTTTCGCGCCTCGCAGTCGCTTGCGCACAAATCGGATGATTGCGGCCAGTGCTACCGGCCCTGCTGCTGCTGCAATACCAATCAAGACAATCGTGTTCAAGTGGTCGCGAATAATGGGGATGTTGCCAAAGAAATAGCCGGCCATCACCAGACCAATCACCCACAGCAGCGCACCGACCACGTTAAAAATCTGAAAGCGCGTCAGGCCCATCTCTGACACGCCCGCGACAAACGGAGCAAAGGTACGAATCACCGGTAGCCAGCGTGCCAGAACAATCGTCTTGCCGCCGTGAAGCTCAAAAAAGGCGTGCGTCTTTTCCAGCGCATGACGATCGATCCATCGGTAATCATGGGTAAAGACACGCTGACCGAGCGCACGCCCGATAAAATAGTTGAGCGTGTTTCCTGTCACTGCTGCCACCACCAGTAATAGCATCAGTAGTGGCGCATTCATCAAGCCGTTTGCACAAAACGCGCCAGCAATAAACAGCAGCGTATCGCCCGGCAAAAACGGGAATACCACCAGACCTGTCTCGGCAAAAACAATCGCGAACAGTAGTACATACACAAGCGCCCCGTACTGCTCAAGTAGCATGCCAAGTGCTTTATCGATGTGCAAAATAAGGCCAAGCAGTTGGGTCAATTCCATAATGAAGGCGTATGTTGGTCGCAAAAAACTCCTGATGATACACGGGCATCCGTTTTTAGCTTGCCTTAAAACCCTGATTTATCCCTCGGTATAATCGCTGCATGTCCAGTTCAATCGATGCGCCAAGCATCATCCGCCTGCTCCCCGATCAACTGATCTCTCAGATTGCTGCGGGTGAAGTCATCGAGCGCCCGTCAGCGGTCGTCAAAGAGTTACTGGAAAACGCGATCGATGCTGGCGCCACTCAGCTGGCGATACGTTTAGAAGCCGGCGGCGTGAAGCGAATCGCAATCACCGATAACGGCTCTGGTATCCCACCCGAGCAGTTGGCACTGGCGCTGACCCGACATGCCACCTCGAAAATCGCGCATCTGCATGATCTGGAAAACGTCACCACACTGGGATTTCGTGGCGAGGCCTTGGCTTCCATTGCCTCGGTTGCCCAGTTAACCCTCACCTCGCGCACACGCGAAGCGGCGCATGCCTGGCAGGTACATGGTCATGACCCGGCTTCGGTTAGCCCAGCCTCCGGCGCTATTGGTACTGTGGTTGACGTGCAAGATCTGTATTTCAATACGCCGGCGCGCCGTAAATTTCTGAAGTCGGAGCAGACCGAGTATGGTCACTGCATGGAAGTCGTACGACGGATTGCGCTGGCGCGACCAGATTTGCGTTTTTCAGTCACCCACAATGGCAAGACCACCGAGCACTGGCAAGAGAGCGAGTTAGCTGATCGTAGCGCGCAGATATTAGGTGAGTCTTTTGCTCAGGCGCGATTGCCTCTCGAGGAGAGTGCCGGGCCGGTACGTGTACGTGGCTTCGTCGGCCTACCCACAGCAGCACGCGGCCGCGCCGATGCGCAGTATTTCTATGTAAATGGACGCTTCGTACGTGACAAGCTACTCACGCATGCCGTACGTTCTGCCTACCAAGATGTGTTGCATGGTGACCGCTACCCGGCCTATGTACTGCAGCTAGAACTCGATCCCGCACTGGTCGACGTCAATGTCCACCCTGCAAAAATCGAAGTACGGTTTCGCGATAGCCGAGCCATTCATCAGTGTTTCATGCCGTCAGCCGATCACTGGCAAGCACTGCCCCTAACAGCGAATCGTCTGCACCTGCGGTCAGCTCGAACCCTTCACCGTTTAGCACACTGCCATGGCATGCGCAGCCACCCAGGCAATCATCTTTAGGGGTTGCGCAAGATATGGCGCGCTACGGCGCGCTGTTTTCCGATAATTTCTCTGCCGGCAGTCCGGTCACAACCACAAACGCCCTTGGTAATGCCAGTAATGACCAACAGGATGAAGAGAGCTTCCCGCTCGGCTTCGCGTTGGCGCAGCTGCATGGGATTTACGTACTGGCACAAAATCGTGCGGGACTAGTTCTGGTTGATATGCATGCCGCACACGAGCGCATACTATATGAACAATTCAAACAAGCGCTTGAAGAAAAATCCGTCACGCTCCAACCTTTACTCATACCAGTTAGCTTTCATGCCGATGCAGTCGAGGTCGGCACCGTAGAAGAACATCAGACAAGCCTCGCGAGCTTGGGCTTTGATATTGCTGTGATGTCGCCGACCACACTCGCGGTGCGCGCCATACCAGCGCTTTTAAAAAATGCTGATGTACAGTCACTAGCGCGTGATCTGTTACGCGATTTGCGTGAATTTGGTGGCTCACACGTACTGACAGAACATCGCAATGAATTGCTTGGCACCCTCGCCTGCCACACCGCTGTTCGGGCCAATCGTGCGCTCACCATCCCGGAAATGAACGCTTTATTGCGCCAGATGGAAGCGACTGAACGTGCTGACCAATGCAACCACGGCCGGCCAACCTGGGTGCAGCTCGCGATCACCGATCTTGATCGGCTATTCCTGCGCGGGCAGTAAGCATGAAGATTTCGCCGCTGCCGCAGTTCGCGCATGCCCCACTGCTGCTGCTGATCACCGCGATGATGATGATGCAGCCGCTTTCAACCGATCTGTATCTGGCTTCGCTGCCGAGTTTGGTGAGTGGCTTTGGTGTGCCGGTCGCGACAGTGCAACTCACACTCAGTTTATTTGTGATCGGCTTTGGCAGCGCACAGTTGGTGATTGGCCCGCTGTCGGACCGTTTCGGTCGGCGTCCGGTCTTACTCACTGGTCTCGGTTTGTATGTCGCGGCAAGCGCCTTATGTGGCTTGGCGCAATCGATTGAGCTACTCATTGCCGCGCGGTTTCTACAAGCGCTCGGATGCTGTGCAGCGGTGATGATTGCGCGCGCCGTTGTGCGCGATGCATACGAGCCGCAAGATAGCGCGAGGTTTTTGGCGCGTGCAAGTACGTGGATCTCACTTGCACCCATTGTCGGACCTATTCTCGGCGCTTACCTGCAGGTTGCTTTCGGCTGGCGCGCTGCATTTATTGCCTTGGGTATTTTCTCAGCCTGTGTGATGGCCGCTTGTCTATATCACTTGCCAGAGACGAATCAACATAAAAATCCTAACGCTACTCAGATAAAAGGCATTCTTGAGAACTACCGCTTGATACTCAGCTCACGCGAGTTTTGGTTAAACGTGACTCCGGGTGCACTTTCCTACTGCGGAATCTTCATCTTTATCTCCGGCTCGAGCTTTGTACTAATTGATGTTCTTGGTGTACCCACCCAATGGTTTGGCTACTGCTTCGCTTTGGGTGTCGCTGGCTACATGAGTGGGACATTGGTTTGCCGCCGCTTACTAAAAACAATCAGCGGCGAACAAGCCCTGCGCATCGGTACTGCTTGCTCGTTCAGCGCGGGGTTGTACTTTCTGGCCGCAACACTCCTTGGATGGTGGCACTGGGGCGTCGTTGTGCTCGCGATGTTTTTAGCGATGGGTTCGCATGGCATCAATTTCCCCGTATCGCAGGCCGGTTCAATCGCACCCTTTCCCAAGCAGGCGGGTACTGCTGCTGGTTTGATGGGTGCAGTGATGATGGCATTTGCATTTGTCAGCGGCACTATCGTTGGAGTGACTCACGACGGCACCTTGTATCCGCTGGCGATCATCTCCGCCGTCTTGGGCACGCTTAACTTTCTTTCTGTGCGCCTGATCGGAAAGCGCACGGTAGCCGCATGATTAAACCACTTGCGGTTGCGATCATGGGACCCACCGCGTCCGGTAAGACCGCTGCCGCGCTTCAGGTCGCCGCAGCAATACCTTCGGAAATTATCTCTGTCGACTCCGCCCTGATTTATCGGGGTATGGATATAGGCACTGCTAAACCAACTGCAAACGAGCGCGCTTCTGTGCCCCATCACTTGATCGATATTTTGGATCCGACCGAAAGTTATTCGGTCCGACAATTCTGTGATGACGCAGTACGACTAGCAACCGACATCATTACGCGCGGCAAGCTGCCATTACTAGTGGGTGGCACGATGCTTTACTTTAAAGGTTTGCGCGATGGATTAGATGATCTGCCACCGGCT
>JAPLQC010000047.1 GCA_026399895.1 Burkholderiales bacterium | reverse complement strand
GCTAATGAAAGCAATGTGACGGTATTGATGGTGTAGCCGAACCAGGACATCGCCAGAAAGGTCGGGATCACCGATAGTGGCAAAGCAGATGCCGCCACCAAGGTGGCACGCCAATCACGTAAAAACCAGAGCACCACGAGCACCGCCAACAGAGCACCTTCGTACAGCAGAATCATTGAACCTTCGTAGTTCTCTTCCACTGGTTGCGCGTTATCGATCACCTCAGCAAAACGCAGATGTGGATTATCTGCTTCGAGCGTACTCACTACCTCGCGAACGCCCTTTGCCACCATTAATTCGCCGTATCCCTTGGTGCGCGATATCTCGAAGCCAACCACTAACTTGCCATCCTGGGTAGCAATAGCGCGCGGCTCGGCGACGGTGTCTTTAACACTCGCGATTTGATCAAGCCTTACCCGCCTGCCATCGTCGAGCGAAATTTCAATCAGCGCTAATTCAGCGGCGGTCTTGACGGTAGCAATAGTACGAACCGACTGCTCTGCACCAGATACATCACCGCGACCGCCTGGTGCCTCTTGCTGCACCTGACGCAGCTTGCGAGAGACATCAATTGCAGTGACGCGCAGCGCGTTCATGCGCGCGGTGTCCAGCTCGATACGAACCTCACGGGTGACACCACCAATCCGCTTGATGGCCCCCACTCCTTTGACAGTGAGCAGACGCTTGGTAACCGTGTTGTCGATAAACCAGGAAATCTCTTGCAAGTCAGGCGCGCTACCAGCAGCATTCGGTGCGGCGGCCACGCTAAAGGTGAGAATCGGTCGGCCGGCAGTTGATACCTTGGTCACCGAGGGATCGCGCATGTCGGCCGGAAGATCGGCGCGTACGCGTGCTACCGCATCGCGTACATCATTGACCGCGTCCGAGAGATTTTTTTCCAGGACAAACTCAACCGTGACAGTCACCTGCCCGTCGAGTACCTTGGTATAAATATTTTTAACACCCTGCAAGCTGGCGACCGAGCCTTCGATCTTGCGCGCCACCTCGGTCTCGAGCTGTGCTGGCGCTGCGCCCGGCAGCGAGGCCACCACGTTCACGATGGGTAGCTCGATGTCCGGAAAATCCTGAATCGCATTCGAGCGAAACGCGAGTAAGCCTGCCAGTGTCAGCAGCGCGAATAATAAAATCGCGGGTATGGGACTGCGAATCGAGAGCGCAGAAAAATTCACTGGGCGTCCTTCGTATCGCGTTTGCTGTCACGTGCTACCGCGTTACTACGAGTCACACGCACGAGATCACCATCATTCAAGAAACCAGCACCGGCCACCACAATCTCGTCTTGCAGCGAAATGCCTTCGGTAATTTCGACCTGATCCTGCAGATAGCGCCCGGTCTTCACCTTCAGTTGTGCCACGCGCCCATCGGGTTTGATCTGAAATACGTAGCTAAATCCATCGCGCACAACCACTGCCTGCTGCGGTAGCGTGACACCGTTGCCACTACCGAGCGTGAATTCACCACGCGCATACATGCCAGGTTTGGCAGCGGCCTCACCTGAGGCGCCGGAAAGAAGGTCGACATACACCAGCGCTGATCGATTTTGCGGATTGACGGTGGGGCCGATCATCCGCACCTTGCCGTTCAAACGTGTGCCATTCGCTGCTACCAGTGTCACACCGGAGCCAACACGTATGCGTGAAAGCTCGCTCGCCATCACCTCGGCGCGCCATTCCAGCCTACCCTTACGAATCATTCGAAATAGCTCAGTGCCATTTGCAACGACTGCACCCACGGTTGCACTGCGTGAAGAGATCACACCACTATCAGGCGCGAGGAGTTGGGTGAACTTCAGGCGCAGTTTTTGTGCGCTGACATTGGCTTCGGCTCCTGCAACGCGTGCGCGCGCAGTTTGCTCGGCAGTGAGAAATTGATTGATCTGCTGAGTGCTGATGGCACCGGTATTCACCAAGGATCGTGCACGCTCAGCATTCGAACTTGCTTCGGCGAGTGTCGCTTGGGCTTCCAGCAAAGCAGCATTGGTCTGGGCAAGATCGGCTTGCACGGTCTCATCAGAAAAACGCTCCTGCCAGGCGGCGATGTCACCATTAGCAGCCAATGTCTGCGAGAGGCGGGTTAGCTGTGGGCGCGCTGTGCTGACAGTTAATGCAGCCTTCGCCGTGGATGCCGGCTTGTTGGCTGCTACTTTGTCATTAGTCGCTTTGTCATTCGCTGCTTTGTCATTCGCTGCTTTGTCATTCGCCTTGCTGCTAGGCGTGGGCAACAGCCACACGGCAAACACCAGCAGCACCATCATGGCCAAGCTTGCGATGGCCGGTCGAGGAAGATGACGCGGAAACTGTCGTATCAAGTGCAAGGGATTCATGGTTTCGACTCTGAAAGGGCTTTATCGAATGATGTGGGCTGCGTGGGTGATTGCCAGCCGCCACCGGCGGCGCGGTACAAGGCGATCCACGCTGCAATACGTTCACGCTGCAGGCTGACCAATGCGGTCTCTGCACCAAGTTTGCTGCGGCGCGCCTCCTCTAATTCGATCAGACTGCTCAAGCCTTTTTCATAGCGCAACTGGGCAGCATCGAGCGAGGTCATGAAACCGTCGATAGCGCTCTTGGCGTCATCGCTGCGCGCTGCGATGCTATCGAGATTAACTAAACTCTCTTCAACTTCACGCACCGCACGGCGTACGGTAGCGCGGTACTCATTGGCAGCCTCTTCGTATCGAGCGACCGCCGCAGCGATATTCGCGCGTCGCCGGTTACCGTCAAAGATCGGCAAACTCACTGCAACAGGACCCACCGTCCAACTATTCAAGTTGAATGCGCCATCGCCGGTCTCAAATCGATTGCGACCAATGTTTCCGGATAGCGATAACCGCGGGTAACGTCGCGCCTCTACGCTACCGACATCGCTGCTAGCCGCAGCAACCTGCTGCGCAGCGGCATACACATCAGGACGTTGCGCCAGCGTTGCGGCAGGAAGCTCTGCCAAGGGTAGGGGCGCCGGGAGTGGCAGCGTGGCAGGTACGCTATCAAGTTTGGCGCGCAGATCACGCTCATCGAGACCAGTCAGCATGACCAGCGCTTTGATATCCACATCACACTGCGCGCGCAGCGCAGTCACGCGGCTACGTCCCTCTGCCGCGCTAGCCCGTGCCAGCCCTGAATTTGCCGGCGGCTGAAATCCCGCTTTAACCGCCAGTTCGGTCAGACGCGTAATCTCGGTGCGCGAGGCCGTATCGGCTTCGGCAATCGTGAGCAAACGCCTGCAGCCACGCAAGGCATAGTATTGATTAGCCGTCTCTGCTGCCACCGAGACGCGTGCCTCGTGCCAGTTAGCCTCGGCGCCTTGTGCGCGGCGCTGCGCTGCATCGCGCGCCATGCGGTTTGCACCGAATAGGTCGATCTCCCAACTGGCTTGCAACGAACCCTGGTAGACGTTACCGCCGGGGAAAGGAGGAAACGCACTCCGCCGCTGCGCGCTAACGCCAGCATCCAACGTCGGCTGCAATGCGCCACCGGCCGCTAGCCGCTCCGCATTGGCTTGCTCGATCCTCGAGCGCGCGGCACTCACGCTACTGCTAACGGTTTGTGCAGCATCGATCAGATCGATCAGCAGCGGGTCTTGTTGCTGTCGCCACCAGTCGGCCAGGGCCGCTACTTGGCCGTCGTGTGCCAAAGCGCCCTCACCGGGCATGGGGGCGATCCACTGTGCGGGAGGGACAGGATCAGGCTTAGCCGTTGGCAGCAGCGCGCTGATGCTGCCGCAGCCACTCAGTTGCAGGCACAGCAGCAGGGGAAACCAGAGCGCGCACCGAGCGCGGCTGTGAAAGGGAATTAAACGCATTTTTTTCAAATCTGAAAACCGTCCGCATTCTGCCAGAATCTGCCGGTCAACTAGTGTGACGAAAGGAAAGAACCGAACCCAGGCGCAACACTGGCGGGTGAGCGAATGATCGCGGTAACATGGGGCCTCTGACTGTCGAAAAAGGAGCCTGTCATGATCAAGAATGTCGGACACACAGACCGCGCCATCCGCGTGTTCCTTGGCGCCCTGCTGATCTTGCTCTCGCTGCTGAACGTGATCGGCCCATGGGGATGGATTGGCTTGATACCCATCGCCACCGGGCTACTCAGATTCTGCCCTGCTTATACCGTGCTGGGTTTGCGCTCATGCCCGATGGAGCAAAGCAGCGAAAGCGCCTGAGCACTGACCGCCGCTGGCTTGTGACCAACCAAGCCAGCGGCATTTTTAATGAGAGGCTAGTGGTGGCTCTTTTCGGTGATGTAATCCATCAGCGCTAAAAGAACGCCCGACAGCACAAAAGTGCCATGCAGAACCAGCAACCACATCAAGTTGCCTTTATCCATCTCATCGATCGACATAAATGATTTCAGCAAGTGGATGCCAGAGATCGCGACGATCGATGCAATCAGTTTCAGTTTCAGGCCGCTAAAGTCCACCGTGCCCATCCAATCCGGGCGATCCTTGTGCGAGGCTACGTCGATCTTGGAGACGAAGTTTTCATAGCCCGAGAAAATCACCATCAGCACCAGATTACCCGCCAACGACAAGTCGATCAGGGTCAATACCCAAAGAATGACTTGCGACTCATCTGCACTGGCGACGAGCGGAAAGAAGTGAAACAACTCCTGAATGAATTTAAACATCAGGACGGCCAGGCTGCCGATCAAGCCCAGATAAAACGGCGCCATTAACCAGCGCGCACCGAAAATAATGCGCTCGAGCGGGCTTTCAAAGCGCTTTAGTCCGTGTTCGACGCTATCGAGTTGTTTATCAATTGGCATAATGATGTCGTGACAGTGATGCGAATCCGAAAGGATACTCTCCTTTTATGACGTCGCTGCAACGGCCCACCTACCCTGTATCGCTGGTTGCCACACCGAGCGACAGCGATGCAATGCCTAGTGTGGTTAGATTCGGATACCCTCGATCTCGATCAAGCGTGCCAAGCTGTCTTCCAGAATCCCACGTGCCATACCCGCCGATTGATTCAGCTGCGCATGCAGTTGCGCATCTTCGACGTTGCGGTTGGCACATTCGCTGCTGTACTGCTCGAAAGCCGCCAGATTGATAATCAGCTCTGCCAAGTGGTTGGGGCATTCACAGGCAATGGTTCCGGATAAAGTCGCCACGCGTGCCAGTTGCGCATTATCGAACCGACGGGGCTGATTACTGACGACTGCGGGCGGGGGCATTACGTGCGTTGTGCCTGCCGCACCATTGGGCAAAGCACGGCAGGCTCGATGCACCTCTGATGCAGTGACCAGCCCTTTGAGGCAAATAATGCCGGCTCGCTCCAACTGCTCTATTGAAGCGCGGGTCGCGAATTTATAGAGCACCAAGGCGTTGATGCCACCGGTGTCGAGTAGCGACCGTCTGACCTGATCGAGCGATTTCTCATTGATCGTCACAATATCGAACACCACGACATCCGCCTGCTTCTCGCCGGTCGCTGAGTGATGCGCCTCATTACGATCAACGATCTCGATATCCTCGAAACGCAGCAAGTCTCGGCCGAGTCTCACACGAAGGGCATCGTCCAGAAACATCACGCGGCGCCTGAAGCGCGGCGGCGCCTTCTGCTCGACCACCGCACTACCAGAGGCGCTTAGCAATTCTTTGAGGCGATCTATCGGTAGCTTCGCAACGCTGCTGACTGCATGGCCGCGCTCAGTCAATTGCTTCACCAAAGAGACCTTCAGGATGTCGACCTCTGAGTACAAGCGTCGGCCCGTCTCTGTGCGCCCGGGCACGATCAGCTCATAACGCCGCTCCCAGACCCGCAAGGTTTCCGGATGCATGTGGGTGCGGCGTGCAACAACGCCGATGCTGTACTGATGCTTACTGTCTGCGTCCATCTTGGCCTCGGTCTCGGAATACTGCCTTTGCAAGCAGACTGCTCAACAGATTCGCAAAGGTTTTGTTTATATTTATGGGCTAACTGGCCTGATATTAGCACTCCGCAACGGAATTTCTCAATAAATTCTCGGTTCTTCTGATGAAATAGTTTGTTTTAAATAACTTAAATCTCTAAATTGACCAGATTATTGTGGTCTTAATTGAAACTTTTAAGCTACTTCCCCAGATTGTTTTAGTTTTTGTTTAAATTAAATATTGACACAATCTGTTCAGATGCTAAAGTTCGCTCAGTTGTTTTACTTCTTGCCTACTAATCCCCTAATTTGATGGAGCACTCCATGTTCAAGAACATCGTATTTGCTGCAGCACTCGCTTCGACTTCAATCGCCTTTGCGGGTAACTCGCAAAATGCCGCCATCATCTCGGATAAAGAAGAAGTCATCACTGTCGCAGTGGCCGAGAACACCTGGGCAGTCGTCGCAACCAATAGCAACAAAGGTCTGACCAAACTGCGCGAGTTTCATGACATGGGCGATGCTGGCGTTCAGCAAATCGATTACGTCGTTAATTGCAGCAACCGCAAACTGTCGATGGCTGACTTCAAGGTATTGAAGGGCATGGCGACACAAAACGCCTCAAACACTGAGCGTGATGTTGGTCAGTTAAGCTTTTACCAGCCGGTGATCCAGCACGACATCAACATCGTTGACAATGTTTGCGGCGGTAAATTGGCGATGGGTAAAGCTTCTTCGGTCAACTAAGATCTTCATGCAAAACGCCGCCTGGTTTACCGGCGGCGTTTTTGTTTTTGGGGTGTACGTTGTGCTGCTCGCGAAAGCAAAATACTGCCCGAGTAATTTTCTGCTCGACTAGTTTGCGGCACACTTATTGCTGGTGCTGATACTCCAGCAAGTGTGCCAGGTCTACATATTGAAGCGCATTGATATGCGTGCTTTCCAAGACCACGTTGGGTGCGACGCCGGCATCAAATGCCTCTTTCCATCGCAGTGCACACAGACACCAGCGGTCTCCTGCAACCAGCCCTGGAAACCGATATTCTGGGCGTGGCGTCGACAAATCATTACCGCGTTGGCGCGAGAATGTCAGAAACTCATCCGTCACCTCTGCGCAAATCACATGCGAACCTCTGTCAGTGGCATCAGTATTACAGCAGCCGTCACGGTAGTAGCCAGTCATCGGCTCTGTAGAACACACTTGCAGCGGCGTACCGAGTACATTGATGGCCATGACGCATTTTCCTTTATCGAGACATCACTATGAACAAACTGCTAAGACTATGGTTATTGTTGGTGTGTGTGGCGCTGCCCAATCTTCTACTCGCGCAGGAAAGTAGCTGGATCACCGACAAAAACGGTTGCAGGATAGCGAATCTGGCGCCACAAGATGGCGAGAGCGCAGATTGGACCGGCCCTTGCCGCCAAGGTCTTGCAAACGGCGATGGTACGCTGACCTGGTCGATGTCTGGTGTCGTCACCGAAATTTACCAAGGTAGTATGGTCGATGGCTATGCCGAGGGTCAGGGCAAACTCTGGCGACGTGGCGGCGCCTATGTCGGCGAGTGGAAGCGCAGCATGCAACACGGCCGTGGCCGCTACCAGGATGAAGACGGTAGCTGGTACCAAGGAGAATGGGCAGAAGGTGTGCCGCACGGTGCCGGCAAGATGCGAACTCCTGATGGTAAGGTGTTGGAGGGCAATTGGATTCATGGCGATCTCGAAGAGCCGGACGCGATGCCCAATAAAACCTGACCCAATCAACCTAATTCGATCTAAGTTAACCGCCTGAATTCAGTGCAAGCAACGCAGCGTAGCGATGTGGTTGTGATTGGTGCCGGCATCGTCGGCACCACGCTCGCGCTCAAGCTGCAAGAGCACGGCCACGCTGTAACCTTGATCGATCGCGATCACCCGGGTGCTGCGACCAGTTTCGGTAATGCTGGCCTCATCGAGCGTTCGGCCGTTTTTCCGTATGCATTTCCGCGCGACCTTCGCACCTTGCTGGCTTATGCACTGCAACGATCCCCCGCCGCGCATTATCACTGGCAGGCTCTGCCATCCCTACTCCCTTATCTCGGTGCTTATTGGCAGCACTCATCTGCGCGCAATTATCCTGCCGCGATTATGGGCGCGCTGCCATTGATCGAGCATAGTTGGTCTGAACACGCACCACTGATTGAAGCGGCTGGCGCAAGTGCATTAGTGAATCAACATGGATGGATCAAGGTTTGGCGCTGCGCGCGCGCTGAGCGTATCGCATTGCGGCAAGCAGAACAAAGCCGCGACTATGGATTAAGCGTGCGAGTGTTGTCGAGTGCAGAGCTACGCTTGGCAGAACCCAACCTGAGTGCAGTCGCCCAAGGCGGTGTGCATTATCCGGATTCACGACAGATTCAGGACCCGTATGACCTCACGCTGGCCTACTTGAAGTTGTTCGAGCAACGTGGTGGCCGCTTTCTGAGAGGTGATGCCGAAACACTGATCGCAGATGGTGACGGCTGGCAGATCAATACCAGCATTGGCAAGGTTCACACAGCGCAAGCTGTGATTGCATTGGGCCCTTGGGGCGAGTCGTTGGCACGTCGCCTGGGCTACCGTTTGAATATGGGTGTCAAGCGCGGCTACCACATGCATTTCGATAGCAGCACTGTATCGCTCTCGCATGTGGTGGTGGATGTGGACAACGGCTACGCGCTGGCACCGATGAAAAAAGGGATACGCCTGACCACTGGTGCCGAGTTCGCCCGACGCGATGCGCCATCCACCCCGGTCCAGCTCGAAACACTCGAGCCAATCGCGCGTCGCCTTCTGCCTATTGGCGCCCGCTTAGAGGCATCGCCTTGGCTAGGGGCGCGCCCATGCACCGCAGACATGCTGCCCGTGATCGGCGCTGCGCCGGCGCATCGGGGCTTATGGTTCTGCTTTGGTCATGCGCATCATGGGCTAACGCAAGCGGCCTCAAGTGGTCGACTGCTAGCGGAGATGATCAGTGGCCGCGAGACTTACATCGACCCTACGCCATATCGGATAGCGCGGTTTTGATCGTGGCTCTCGGTGTTGACAGAGACTCGCAGGGCTTGCGCTAGAATTTGCTTGCAATAATGCTGACACCGTAGCTAGCGCCTACTGAAATAATCGATACTAATGATGAAGCAAACCATTGTTACTCTGGATATGGAAGGCGTACTGACGCCGGAAATCTGGATCGCTGTTGCCGAGAAAACAGGCATTGTCGAACTGCGCCGAACAACGCGCGACGAGCCTGACTATGACAAGCTGATGAAGGGCAGGCTTGCGCTGCTCGACCAGCACGGCCTCAAGCTGTCGGATATTCAGTCGGTAATTGCTACCCTGCCCCTGCTCGATGGCGCAAAGTCATTCATGGATAAGCTGCGCGCCGAGTTTCAGGTCGTGATCCTGTCCGACACCTTCGAGCAATTCGCCTCGCACTTCATGCGTCAGTTAGGTATGCCAGCGCTACTGTGCCATACGCTAATCATCGAAAATGATCGAATCACTGACTACCGATTGCGCATACCCGATCAAAAACGCAAAGCCGTTGCTGCATTTAAGGACCTGAATTATCGGGTGATTGCCGCGGGCGACTCATTCAATGACACCACCATGCTGGCAGAAGCCGATGTCGGCTTCCTGTTTCATGCGCCGCAGAATGTGATTGCACAATTTCCGCAATTTCAAGCAGTGGATGACTTCAACGATTTGCTGCAACTGATTCTTAATGCAGCGCAGTCGAATTAATCGTACGAATAAAATAGCGCTGACCATGTTGGTGGCAACTGGCCACCGGTCTCTATCATCGGTCTTGATCATCTCGCTCCATCACGACGCACTATCCAGATAACCCAGATGACATCACCGGCGCCTGCTGATATCGCATTGTGGCGACCCCCTGCGCCACCGCTGCGATCGAACCTGCGCATTGGTTTGCAGTTGTTGCTTGGCCGCTCGCCGGATTTATTGTTCACCTTGCCCAAGGATTGCTACACCAAAGACGTTGTCAGCGTGCCCGTTGGGAAACGTCCGGTATTCATCGTTAACCATCCGGAGACGCTTCGACGCTTGTTCAGCGAAGATCGAGAGTCTTACCCCAAGAGTGACTTGATGATCTCAACGCTGGCGCCGCTGCTCGGCGACGGCGTGCTGCTGTCAGCAGGTAGGCGCTGGGAACACGACCGCAAAATGCTAGAACCCGCCTTCATGCAAATGCGGCTTGAAGCACTATTCCCGAAAATACTAAGCGCTATACAAGACTGGATTGAGCGCTTGGATTCGCTGGCCAATGATCACGTAGTGAGCTTGGAGTCCGAACTCAGCCGCGTGACGGCTGACGTGATGTTCAGAATTTTATTCTCACAAGCGATTGAAGGCGAAGCGGCAACAACGATTTACCATGCATTCACACGTTTCCAGCACCATAGCCCGCAATTCAATCTGCGAGTCGTGCTCGCCAGTGATCCGGCACGACCTGAACCGCTTTCGCCCGTATTAAAAGAAGAAGCAAGCAAGATTCGCGGCACTATCGAACAGTTATTGATTCAGCGTGAGACGCAGCTTGCCGATTTCAAGCAAATGCCACTAACCCGAGCAGTTTTCCGGGAAAGCATGCGGCTTTATCCACCGGTAGCGTTTCTCACTCGACGCGCAATGCGTGAAGATAATTTCGGCAAGCTGCGCATTCCTAAAGATAGCTTCATCGTCGCCTCACCTTGGCTGGTGCATCGCCATCATAGGTTTTGGTCACAAGCTGATCGCTTCGATCCTTCACGATTTATCGACCAAGACAACGCCCCATTGGCCGGCAGCTATATGCCGTTCGGCTTGGGGCCACGCGCCTGTACCGGTGCGATGATTGCGCAGCTTGAGGCAACGCTGATCTTGTGTGAAGTATTGCGTCGGTTCTCTGTTAAACCGATGAATCCAGAGCGGGTTTTCCCAGTGTCGCGGGTTAGCGTGCGCAGCGATTGCGGGATACCTGTGCAATTTATTCGCCGGCACATACGCTGAAACTTAAGTTCAGATTAGATCAGCGCCGCTCGCCACCTTGAAGCAGATTCAATCCTAAATACCGACCGAGGCTAGTCCAGCAGCCCCCTAGTCGTCTATTTGATTATCATTATGGAAAAGTTAGTGCACGAATCCTGGAAAATCTTGAACTCTGCGTGCATATCGGGCATAAACTTACGTTATCGATTGCGCCAACGTTCCGCCAGATCCCAAAGATGAATATCGTCGTCGACAAGCCCTCTGTGAACCCCGCAGCAGCCTCGCTGGCCAAAGCGCCTGCGATGCCCGCGCCTGCGAGTGCCATGACAACGCAGGCACGTAAAGCAGCTAGTGCTCAGGGGATGCTAACGCCACCCAGAACACCGGTCGAAGTTCCCTCACCCCGAGCGACACTGCCCACCGATGCGCAAAAAATGGTGCAGGAGTACCAGCAGGTGGTTGACCAACTCAACCGTCAGATGCAGGCAGATGACCGCAACCTACGCTTTGGGGTAGACCGCAAAATCAATACCTTTATCATCACCGTCACAGACAAACTGAGCGGTGAAGTGGTACGCCAAATTCCGCCTGAGTCGGTGATACGCGTGGCGCATTCCATCGAAAACCTGAAAGGCGTGCTGTATAACGCCAACGCGTGACGACCATCGCTTCCTCACGCCGTAGGGTTAATTGCAAACAGTGGCTCGTGCCACTCGCTAGATAATCCGTGCGACTCCTTCTGCTCGGTGCTACAGGCACTATCGGACAAGCCGTTGCAAGAGCTCTGCTTGATCGTGGCTATCAGGTTGTGTGTCCAATGCGGCAGCATGCTGACCACAAACGCGGCGGGAGTGTGGCCGATAGAGAAGCAGGCCTGGTCGGTACAGATGTGCGTACCGGTAGTGCGGGTACAGCACTACTTACGCAATTGGAAGTACTACAACACGAACGCTTCGACGCCATCGTGTCATGCCTCGCCTCGCGTACCGGCGCACCCAAAGATGCCTGGGCGGTTGATTACGGTATGAATTCCGCCTTGCTCAAGTTGGCGCAGCAAGCGGATATCAAACACTTCGTTTTGCTGTCTGCTATTTGTGTACAAAAGCCCTTGCTTGCCTTCCAACAGGCCAAGCTCGCTTTTGAGCAGGAGTTAATCGACTCAGGTCTTCGCTACAGCATTGTCAGACCGACTGCTTTTTTTAAATCGCTGTCGGGCCAATTACAGCGTGTGCGTGATGGCAAGCCCTTCATGCTATTCGGTGACGGGCAGCTGACCGCTTGCAAGCCGATCAGCGATGATGACCTTGCGCAATTCATCGCGCTCTGCCTGACCGATCAACAAAAATTCAACCAGATATTGCCGATTGGTGGCCCCGGTAATGCGATCACACCGCTTGAGCAGGGTCATTATCTGTTCAATCAGCTGGGTATGCGACCGCGCTTCATGCACGTACCAGTCGCTTTACTCAGTACCATCATTGTCGGTTTAGATGCGTTCAAGATTCTGTTGCCCTCATTGGCAGACAAAGCAGCGCTTGCAAGAATCGGCCGCTACTATGCGACTGAATCTATGCTGGTTTGGGATGCAACGCGTCAACGGTATGATGCGGACGCCACCCCGTCATTTGGTAGCCAGACCCTGTTCGATCACTATGACCGCCTCATCGCTGAAGGTCGATCGGTAGACCTAGGTGAACATGCGATTTTCTGACTTTTAGCGCAAAATAAGGCTGCTGTCAGTTGCACTATCTTGCTGTCAGTACCTTACCCCTCACGACCCATAGAATTACGCTTCCCCGCTACCGATACCATCATGCGATTGATCGTTAAACTACTCAGTATCTGCTGCGCTTCCTTTTTTTTGATAGGCCCTGCCATGGCGATTGAAGAACCTCCGTTTCGCGTGCTTCAATCCGATCCGCCTTTCGAGCATCGGCTGTACACGGGTTTCGTGGTTGCCGAAACTGAAGTCGTGGGTGACTTCGACGCTGCCAGCCGCAGTGGCTTTCGACGGGTTGCTGGGTATATTTTTGGGGACAATCAAGCCCAAAGCGGCGGCAACCGAAAAATCGAGATGACCGCACCCGTCACAGTCGAACCTAAAGATCAAGGGTGGCGGCTGCATTTTGTGATGCCTGGTGCAGAATCACTATCCAGCCTGCCAAAGCCAAATAACCCCGATATAAAACTGCGTCAGGTACCAGAGCATGCGGTGGCTGTCGTGCGCTTTAGTGGGTTCACAACGCAATCAGCAGTCCAAGAGCAAACGACCAAACTACGCAACTGGATGAGCAGCAAGCAGCTTGAAGCCAGTGGGCCGCCGCAAGTCGCACGCTACAACGACCCGTTCACCCTACCTTGGCGACGACGGAATGAAATTCTGATTCCGGTAGCGCCTGGTCGCTAAAGCTATTTATCAGCAACGATTAGCTGAGTAACTGAGTACCTCAGCCAGACAAGGTATGTACACAAGGCATTTACACTAGTGATTTCCCAAGGCAGTATTCAGCCTGCGACATTCAATACCAGCGCGATTGAATAAATAATGCAAAATTAAAAACAAAGAGGCGCGATGGGATATCCGTGCCACCACACCCGGCGCAGTTGAACTGAGTCGCCGATCAACAAGAACAAGAAAGCCTTTTTCTCACTTATCCCTATGCTGGAAATCACTGCGACCTGCCTGGTCATCACCGCACTACTCGCCTACCTGAACTTCCGCTACATTGGGCTGCCCATCACCATCGGCGTGATGGCGACCTCGCTCGGCCTGTCCCTACTTGTCGTGATCTTGGGTTTTGCGGGTATCGATTTCGGCATGCACCAAAGAATGGAAGCGATGCTGAAAGCAATCGACTTCTCGAATGTACTGATGCAAGGCATGCTCTCGCTGCTACTGTTTGCAGGTGCACTACATATTGATTTGTCTGAACTCAAAGCCTACCGCTGGCAAGTGCTCGGACTGGCATTTTTTTCGACACTGCTATCCACCTTTATCGTAGGTCTTGCTGCCTGGCTGGTACTACCACTGGTCGGATTACAACTGCCCCTGCTCTACTGCCTGCTGTTTGGTGCCTTGATCTCTCCCACTGATCCGATTGCCGTGATGGGCATTTTGAAGTCGGCAGGCATTCCTAAAAATCTTGAATTAGTGATTGCCGGTGAATCGCTATTCAACGATGGTGTAGGTGTCGTGATTTTTTCCATCCTGATGGGGATGCTGATGATGGGCAAAGTGCCCAGCTTTGATGAAGGTCTTGGACTTTTGATGCGTGAGGCTGGCGGCGGCTTGCTCTACGGTCTGATACTGGGCTACATCACGTTTCGTCTGCTGGCCAGTATCGATAACTATCAAGTCGAGGTCATGATCACACTGGCCGCGGTGATGGGCGGTTATCTGCTGGCGAACAAGTTACATGTCTCTGGCCCACTGGCGATGGTGGTCGCGGGGCTGGTGGTGGGTAACCATGGCCGCGAGTTCGCCATGTCGCACACCACGCGTCAGTATGTCGATATGTTCTGGGAAATGATCGACGATATTCTGAACGCAGTGCTATTCGTGCTGATCGGTATGGAAGTACTACTGATTGCGTTCTCGTTCAATCTGATGGTGGCAGCAATGATCATGGTGGTCATGACACTGTTCGCGCGCGCGCTCACGGTTTGGCTGCCGGTCACAGTGGCACCAGGCTATTTCAAGCTGCCCAAAGGTGCGGGCGTAGTTCTAACATGGGGAGGTTTGCGCGGTGGTATCTCAGTCGCACTCGCGCTGTCATTGCCGCAAGGACCAGAACGTGATGTGGTGCTGACCCTGACCTACGGCATCGTGGTGTTTTCAATCCTGATGCAGGGGCTCACCATCGGCCATGTTGCCAGCCGCGTTGTGCAGCCGGATTCGACGGATTCAACGACGCAAACAACGCAAACATCGTAGTTAGGATGAGCGCCGCGAACGGTGCTGCGTTTATTTCGCTGTAAGGGCGGTTCCCGTCAGACCACTGGTTGCCACACCAACCGCTGCACCAAGCGCGACATCCGTCGCAATCTCTGCGTTGGTCTGCGCTTGGGCGCCACAGTTCTCCGCAATCTTGGCGGCGTCGACATGGTCAACCGTATCGAGCCCCGCATTGGCAGCAACAACGGGTACCAGCAAACCTCCCGACAAGAACAACAACACGGGCGAGGCCACCGTGCGAGCCCTCTTGATATCGCGATGCGCTTCGGCCGCAGACAGGCTGTCTTGGCAGCCTGCGGTCTTGTACTTGGGATTGTCACGGTCGAGACGCCGCGCCGTCAGTTCGGACTGACTGGCACAGCCGGCAAGTGCCGACAGCAATAGCAAGCTGAAGAAATAACGAGCCATGAACGCGGGGGTCGTGCGACCACTCCTGTGAAGCAAGGGAGGTGCATTCTGGCAACTTTTATGAAAGTTGTAAATAGGTACTAACTAGGCTCCCACCGCGCCATTGGGTGCGGCAAGGCTGGCCGACGGCCACACCAAGGCATGGCCGGTTTCGGCCTCGAAGCGCTGAAGGTCCTCTGGTGTATCGATGTCTGTCGCGTAGTGACGGTTGTTGGTGTCCAGCCATTCGATCATCTCAGGATGCTGCTTGCGCCAGCTGCGGCACATACCGTCATCCTCTGCCGCTTGCCACTGCTGGCGTAGATCGGCGCTCAAGATCACCGGGTTACCCGGTACCCATTTGCCATCGGCCGACTGTACGCGCGGCACCACCATCGATTTGTCGCCTCGCTTGCGGTAGGCGCTGATCAGTGTGGTGATATCCGATGCATCAATCATGGGCTGATCTGCCAGCGCCACAATCACTGCATCTAATCCTGGTGAAAGCGCTTGCAGACCCAGACGAACTGAGGAAGCCTGACCATCATCCGGTGAGGGGTTGCGCACCAAGGTAATCGGGAACGGCGCAACGGCGGTCTCGATTTGCTCGGCATAATGGCCCAGCACAACGACCACCTCGTCGACACCAGCACCTGACAGCGCGATCAATTGACGCATCACCAGCGGCACACCACCCAGCTCGAGCAGACACTTGGGTCTGCCACCCATGCGCGAGGCGGCGCCGGCAGCCAATAGCACTGCGCCCACTGTCATTCGGCTATTCAGACCATTGGCTTTATAGATGCATCCCATCAACGACTCCCTGTTTCCTTGTTGACCTCGTCAGCTCAAGGCGCCAACCAGCGGCACCAACACCGCTTTCAGACTACCCAGATCTCCCGCTGGCGCATGCAAATCCAGATACGGCAATGCGGCTGTCATACCCTGACTTACCGGTTGATAGCCCGGCTGATTCAGCAGCGGATTCAGCCATACCACCCGACGTGCACGCCGACGCAGCTGCGCCAACTGACCTGCCAATAATGTCACATCACCCGTATCGTAACCGTCACTCAGGATAAGCACCGAGGTACGAGAATTAACGATGCTGGAGGCGTACTCCCGATTGAATTGCGCCAGGCTCTCACCAATACGCGTACCGCCAGCCCAGCCACCGGACAGTAAGTGCAGTCGCTCCTGCGCGCGCTCCGGGTCGGGGTCGTGCAGCGCCTGCGAAACCGCGACCATATGGGTGTGAAAAATATAGCTGTGCACATCCTGCATCACGGCACCGAGTGCGCGCGCCAACCGTAAGTAAAAAAAACTGTACTGCACCATGGATCGACTGACATCGATCAGCAGTACCAGCCGTGGCCGTACACGGCGCTTGTCACGCCATTGCAGATGCAGCGGCACGCCACCACTCGACACGCTGCGACGAATGGTGGCGGCCAGATCCAGACGACGTCCATTTCTTGCACGCGCTTCGCGCCTGAGCCGAATGTAGCGCAACAGGTAGGCCAGGCGACGCACAACTGTCTCTAGCTCAATAGCATGCTCGCGTTGCAGCAGCTCACGGAAATCACCCGGCCGAGTCGTTTGCTGCCGGCTAGCAGCTTGGTGCGGGTAGACCTCTTCCAAATCTTCGCCATGCTCGCGCTCGCTGGATGGCCCCTGCGGCTGATGACCACTCAGAAGACCTTGTTCGCTCTCACGCTTTGCAGGCGCTTGCCATTGATTAGCCGGCAGGAACCACGCATCAAACAGGCGATCGAAACGACGCCACTCATCCGCACGTTGACATAGCAATGCACGCAAGTACCAGCGCAGTTGCTGACGATCGAGTACGCCAAAAGTTTGCGCAACCCGCAATGAATCCACCGAATCGGCACCACCGGTGGCAAAGCCGTTCGCACGCAAAAAAGTCGGAAACTGCGCCAGCCGCTGACTGATTATTTGCGCCAGCGACATTTTGTTAGAGGCTTTAACATGCGGCGGCTAGACGCGCGACTACTTCCCGCGACATGCTGAGATGATCTTCACGGGTTTTTATTAAGGTACCCAGCGTTTGCATGATCTGCTCGGCACCGTCTTTATCAATCACTGAAATATTCAGCCGCAACAAGGCTGCGGTCCAGTCGAGTGTTTCAGCAATACCCGGCTTTTTACGAAGATCAATGTTGCGTACACCTTGCACAAACGCGACTATTTGCTGCGCTCCTTATCGTAGTCAGGGTAATCCACGTACTGATACAAGCAGCGTCTACGCAGCGCATCCGATAGCTCGCGTGTACCGTTGGAGGTAATCACGACCAGTGGTCGGCTGACTGCAGTGACGGTACCAAGTTCCGGTATCGACATTTGAAAATCAGACAACAGCTCAAGTAAGTACGCTTCGAAGGCTTCATCGGCGCGATCAATCTCGTCGATCAACAAGACCGGTGCTTGCTCGCAGCTGATTGCTTCAAGCAGTGGACGACGCAGCAGATAGCGCTCGGAAAAAATACCCTGCTCTTTTGCTTCAAGGCCGCTATCGTCTTGCTCGAGTAGTTTTATGGCCAATAACTGACGCTGATAATTCCACTCATACATCGCCGAGTGCGCGTCCAGCCCTTCATAGCACTGGAGCCGAATCAATCGCGTGGCCAAAGTGGCTGAAAGTACTTTAGCGATCTCGGTCTTGCCAACGCCGGCATCGCCCTCGAGTAGCAAGGGTCGCTGCAAATCCTGCATCAGCAAAATTGCGGCAACCAGAGGAAGTTCAGCGATGTAACCCGAGCGAGCAAGCCGTTGCTGCCCATCGAACAGCACTTGCGAGCGCACAGCACTCATCTGCGATATGTGCCGAACAGTGACTTGAACCCGTCGCGAATCATGCCCCACAGCAGCGATAGCGCATTCAGCTCTGCCGGCTGCTGTACAACGGCGGTCGCTTTGGGTAATACTCTATGGACTGCTGTGGGTGGTGTCGTGCGTGCTGCTATTGGTCCAGCCCCCTCACTACCCGGCTGATCAGTGAAAGCAACCTGACTACCCTGCATCTGCTCGACGCGTGCACCAAAGTGATCGGCAAACTGCTTCAGCACCTGATCCGCTACCGAGCCCATCATGCGGCCACCGAAGGTTGCTGCCTTACCGCTCACCGATATCGTGCTATTACCGATTAGCGTGCAGTTGTATCCATCGACTGCCTCGATCCGTGCTGTCAGATCCATCGATGCACCTGAGCTACCCGTAGAGTCAGTTCCTTTGCCAGACAGTACTAGCGTGCGGCTAGTCGCATCGATAGATTTGAGCTCGATCTCACCACGAAACGACAGACTCGCAGGACCAAACTTGACCGACACTAACCCTTTGAAGCGCTGCTCATCGATACGCTCAGTGATGCGCGCACCTGGCATACACCCGGCGACAGCCTCTATATCGCAGAGTAATTGCCAAGCGGTCTCAGCCGACCCGGGTAGCGGGAAAGATTTTTCTAGCGTGACATTCATAGTCGCTCCGTACTCACGCGCAGGATGACTCGATGGCTCATCGCTGATTAACTCCAAGCTGATTACACTGCTGCCAGACCCGATAGGCATTGTGTGGCATGTCCATGTGCGTCACACCCAGATGCGCGAATGCATCGACCACTGCATTACTAAAGCAAGGAATTCCACCTACGTGCGGCGACTCGGCCACGCCCTTGGCACCCAGGGGATGATGCGGACATGGCGTGACGGTATGGTCAGTCTCCCAGTGCGGTGTCTCGACAGCGGTCGGCAGGAAGTAGTCCATCAAGGTATTGCCGAGGTGGTTACCGTTTTCATCAAACGGTACCTGCTGTCCCATCGCCACCGCGAAGGCCTCGGTCAGGCCGCCGTGAATCTGGCCTTCTATCACCATGGGATTGATACGCGTGCCGCAATCATCCAGCGCATAAAAACGCCGCACGGTAGTCTCACCGGTGTGTTTATCGATATCCACCACACACAAATAAGCACCGAATGGATACGTGAGGTTAGGCGGATCGTAGTAGGCCACCGCATTTAAACCCTGCTCCATGCCGGCCGGCAAATTACCGGTATGCGACACCATGCAAATCTCTTTCATGGTCTTGAATTGCGATACATTACCTTTGACCTTGAAACGATCGATTTCCCATTCAAGATCACCCTCAGCGACTTCGAGCAAATGTGCGGCGATCTGCTTAGCCTTGGCCTTGATCTTGCGCGCAGCCTGCGCGGTTGCTGCGCCCGACACCGGTGTCGAGCGCGAGCCCCAGGTACCGGCGCCATAGGGTGACTTATCCGTATCGCCCTCTTCAACCACGATATCGCTGGCTGGCAAACCCAGTTCGGTTGCAATGATCTGCGAATACGTCGTGGCGTGCCCCTGACCTTGCGTCATAGTGCCCAGACGCGCGATTACACCACCGGTGGGATGCACCCGAATCTCACAGCTATCGAACAAACCAATACCGAGAATGTCGCAGACAGCGGTCGGACCCGCGCCGACGATTTCAGTGAATGTCGAGAGGCCAATGCCCATCAGGGTTGGACAATTCAGATCAGCACGCTTGGCCGCTTGCTCCTTACGCAAACCGTCGTAGTCAACCGCTTTCAGCACCTTGTCTAAAGCAGTATGGTAATCACCGGAATCTAGCGTCCAGCCGAATGGCGTCGTAAACGGGAACTGATCAGCCTTGACGAAATTACGGCGTCGAATTTCCGCTTTGTCGATATTCAATTTCTGAGCCAGCACATCGATCATGCGCTCTATGAGGTAAATCGCCTCAGTCACCCGCAAAGAGCAGCGGTACGCAACACCACCCGGTGCCTTGTTAGTGAATACTGCATCAACGCGACAATAGGCACTCGGGATCGCGTACGAGCCTGTGCAAATGGAAAACAAACCAGCCGGGAATTTAGTCGCGGACACATGCGAATTAAATGCGCCATGATCAGCCAGCGCAGAGAAGCGCAAAGCCTTGATCACACCATTTTTATCCGCTGCCAACTCACCCACGCCGTGGTAGTCGCGCGCGAAACTACTGGTGGCGATATTCTCCATGCGCGACTCGATCCACTTGATCGGCACACCCGTCACAATCGACGCCACCGTTGCAACGACATAGCCGGGATAGATCGGAACCTTGTTACCAAAGCCGCCGCCAATATCTCCACCCACGACGCGGATCTTGCTCTCGGCAATGCCGGATAGCATGGCCAGTACCGTGCGGAACAAATGCGGTATCTGCGTCGATACATACACCGTCAGGTTGCCGGAGGCCTTGTCAAACGAGGAAACGCAGCCGCAGGTCTCTAAAGGACAGGGATGCACCCGCGGGTTAAGAATTTCTTCACGCACCACGATTTCTGCATTCTTGAATGCGTTATCAGTCGCGTCTTTATTCCCGGCTTCCCAGGTAAAAATATGATTCGGATGGGTACGCGGTCCATGTGTCAGATCATTTTTATCGGCGATGTCTTCGCGCAGCACAGGCGCATCGGGTAGTAGCGCCTTCTTCGGATCGACGATGGCGGGAAGCTCTTCATAGTCCACCTCGACTAGTGCCGCACCATCTGCTGCAGCATAGCGATCAGTTGCGATCACCATGGCCACTTCCTGCATCTGGAAATGCACCTTTTGATCTGCCAGCACCGCCTGCACATCGCCACCAACGGTCGGCATCCAGTGCAAGTTCACTGGCTTCAGATCATCTGCTGTCAGTACCGCCACCACACCTGGCGCAGCCAGTGCCTTACTCTTGTCGATACCTTTGATACGCGCATGCGCATACGGGCTTCGAACCAGCGCGCCGAATAGCATGCCCGGCATCTTGATATCGTCAACATAATTTCCCTGCCCGCGAATGAACTTGGCATCCTCCTTGCGCAACATGGACGTACCCATGCCCTGTAGCTTGTCTTCGCGTTCCTTCAGATCTGACATATCACCCATGAGAAGTCTCCGTATTCGTTTGGTATGTAGCGCTTAAGCGGTCTCAGTAGCCAGACGCTGCGCCGCTAGCTGAACTGCTTTCACAATGTTTTGATAACCGGTGCATCGGCAAAGATTGCCAGCGATACCGTGGCGAATCTCTTGCTCAGTTGGGTTCGGGTTTTCTTTCAACAGTCGATAGGCGCGTGTCACCATTCCCGGCGTACAGAAGCCGCACTGCAGACCGTGGGCTTCATGGAAAGCCTGCTGCACCGCGTGCAGCACACCGCTCTGCTCCAAACCTTCGACAGTCAACATCTCGGCGCCATCGCACTGCACGGACAGTACGGTGCAAGACTTGACCGAATGACCATCCAAATCGACCGTGCAGGCGCCACAGTGCGAAGTCTCACAACCGATATGCGACCCGGTCTGCATTAATTTTTCGCGCAAGGTGTGAATCAGTAACTCGCGCGGCGCTACCTCTACCTGGACTTCCTTACCATTCAGCTTGAAGGCGATTTTTTTCAATTGGCTCATTGTTTTTCTCCAGCAGTTTGATGGTTAGGCTTGGTTAGCGCGCTGATAAGCGACCTGTAATGCACGCCGCGTCATCTCGCCGCACATGGCAGTTTTGTAGGCGGCATCACCTCGCAGATCAGGCATGGGATCGCAGATGCTCATGACAAGCCGTGCAGCTTCGTTAACGTTGCTGGCGTCAATCGTCTTGCCGATTAGCGCTGCCTCGGCCTCACGTGCACGTAGCGCAGTGGCGGCCGCATTGGTCAGGGCGATCCTGATCTGGTCGATCTTGCCGCCCTGGGTGTGCATCTGAACCGCAGCGCCGGCAGTGGCGTAGTCACCCGTTTTGCGTTTCAGCTTTTGATACGACCCGCCTGAATGCGCAGCGGGAATCGGCAAACGAATCTTCGTCAGAATTTCATCGGGCGCAAGCTGCGTTGTGTAAAGACTAAGAAAATAACCATCCGCTTTCACCACGCGCTCGCCGCGCGCACTGCGAAGCACAAATGAAGCGTCCAGCGCCAGCATCAGCGCGGGGTGATCATTGCCCGGATCACCGTGTGAAATGTCACCACCGATGGTGCCCCTGTAACGCACCTGCGGGTCGGCGATTTGGCTGACACCCTCCACCAGCAGTGGCATTTTTTTTACCAGAAGCGCCGAGTTGAGCAGCTCATGCTCAGTGGTCATGGCGCCAATATGAATCTCGTTACCAACTTCAGTAATACCCTTCAACTCGGGGATCTTGCCCAAATCGATCAAATGCGCTGGCTCGGAAAAACGCAGCTTCATCATCGGCAGCAGGCTGTGCCCACCTGCAAGTAGTTTTGCCTCGTCACCAAAATCAATGAGCAGCTGCAGCGCTTCCGGTAGCGAGCGAGGTAGGTGATAGTCAAAGGGCGCAGTGATCACGTCGTCTCCTGGATATGTGGGCATTGGCCGGACCATGGGCCGATGGCAAGTTCAATCGAATACAAGAAAGCCACATTCATCGTATGAACCGGGTGTGATTAGTTCATTTAGACGCGCTTACTTGCTGCGCTATAGCGGCGGGCAACGTGTCGCAAAATTTTCATAGTACGTCGCAGCGCTGGAGAAAACCCCCAGCCGTCTTGATAATCAGCCGGGTTAAAACGCTATTCATCCCGTGCTCATGCCCAGCCCTGATTCAGCTGCGCCCATCACCGCCCGCGCTTCACTCACTCATTGGCTAGCGCAAACGCTGGCTGCTATACGGCCAGCGTTTGCGCGCGATATGGATACTGATTCGGCTACTGATTCGGCTACTGATCCACATTCCGCTGCGGTTCTGATGCCCTGGCTGTTGATGCTTTTTGTTGGCATCACGATGATGAGTTTCAATGCCGCAGATAGCGGTAGTCGTCATACTGTATTCATCGCGATTAGCTTTGCCGTGACCGGCATCGGTTGCCTGGCATTGACTAAAATAAGGCCACAACGCGCTGGCTTATCACCACCGCATGTCATGCTCTCGCTCGGTTTCGGTGGCATGTTGATCGGCTTATTGATCGATATGCTGCACGCTGGCCCGATACTGCTAGAAAGTATTTGCCGCAGTGGTGCGCAGCTAGTTTTCCTGGACAGTCTTCTGCTGCATCTGCACTTCCTGCCTGCGATGCATATCGGGATGTTGCTCGGGGGGCTACTAGCAATACCGACACTACGCGTGCTTCATCCGCACTGTGGTCGTTACCTGTGCTCGATGCTCGCGCAGAATCTTCTATGTTCTAGTTGGATGCTGATCGGTATGACATTCGGTGCGTTATGGATGAGCCGCTGGTACAAGCTGTTATCCGATCTTCCCGCCATCAATCCATTGGGTGACCAGGCCGGTGGTGGCCTTAGCGTCATGCTGGGTGGGATGTTCGCTGGCATGACCTGGGGAATGGTGATCAGCGTGGCGCTCTATCGATTGTTTATCATTTGGCGCACATCACGTCGCCACCTTCCCCTACCGCTAAGGCCTTAGCTGCAGCTCTCTGCAACTGCGCACTATTGGCTGCTGCGGTTCTTTCAATTCATCTGATCTCCCCACGTATCACAGGCTCATCAGGGCGATACGGCAAACTCACGGTAGCATGTGCAATCAGCGCAGGCGTCGTGCGCAACGAGGGAGAAATGCATGATTATCAGATTGAGTACTCGTCAGGTGTCGGTGATTGTTTTACTGGCGATTGTTGGACTTGGATCATTAGCGCTCGCAGGCATTGCGCAGGCGGCTGGATTGCCGCGCTTTGAGGTCGATAGTAAATGGCCCAAGCCGCTGCCCAATCAATGGATACTCGGTGATATCGGCGGTATCGCTGTTGATTCACGCGATCATGTCTGGGTCTATCAGCGCCCACGCTCGCTAACGGAAGATGAGCGCGGCGCAGCGAATAACCCACCCAGCTCAAAATGCTGCCGTCCTGCGCCGCCCGTTTTAGAATTTGATACTGACGGCAACCTCGTCTCTGCTTGGGGTGGCCCGGGTGCCGGCTATGAATGGCCCGAGCGCGAGCATGGCATTTTTGTCGATGCGAACGATCAGGTCTGGATCGCAGGCAACGGCAACACCGATGCGCACGTACTGCAGTTCACACGCGATGGTCGTTTCGTGCAGCAGATCGGACGCTCCGGGCGTATCTCAGGCAGCAATAGCCCGACGGATCTCGGCAGACCTGCAATAGCAATTGTCGATACACCAACCGGAGAGTTATACATCGCCGATGGCTATGCCAATCGTCGTGTACTGGTAGTCGACGCTGCGACGGGTGCGTATAAACGCCATTGGGGTGCCTATGGAAATCGGCCCGATGACACCGACCTTGGTAAGTATGATCCCGCAGCACCGCCCGCGAAACAATTTCGTGGCACAGTACATTGTGTACGCATCTCGAATGATGGCTTGGTGTACGTGTGTGATCGGCTGAACAACCGCGTACAAATATTTCAGCGTGATGGTAGCTTTGTGAAGGAATATTTTCTCGAGCCAAAGACTCTGCACGTAGGTTCAGTGTGGGATATTGCTTTCTCTGAAGACGCCAAGCAGCGCTATATGTATGTCGCCGATGGCACGAATAATGAAGTGCATATTCTCTTGCGCGCAACTGGTGAGCGTATCGGTGCTTTCGGGCGCGGCGGCCGTCAAGCGGGCCAATTTCATTGGGTGCATGGCATTGCCGCCGATTCGAAGGGGAATGTGTATACCGGCGAAGTCGATAGCGGCAAACGGGTACAGAAATTCAAGCGTCTACCGGATTAAAATCCTAGCTCACAAGAATCGGGATCACGGGGCGGCGCTTCTCTTGAATCAGTGGCAGACAGCGCTTGTCATCCTGATAGATGGCTACGCAGTCCAGGCACTGAAAACATTCGCTGTAGCTGATCTGACCGGCGGGTGATATCGACTGATAGTCGCAGCGGTGACGGCAGGTCTGACACGGCGTGCCACACGCCTCGCGGCGGGCGATCCAACCCCAGCGACGCAGGGGATTGAGTACGGCCAGCGCGGCACCCAAAGGGCAAATGTAGCGGCAGTAGCCGCGATATACCAGTACGCTAAGCGACAGCAAAGCAATCGCCCACACCAGATACGGCCAGTCGCGTACGAAGTACAAGCTAATGGCCGTTTTGAATGGCTCGACCTCAACAGCGAGCTCGGTTGAATTCGGTGCTGCCCAAATCGATCCGATCACAGCCACCAAAACGACATACTTGATCCACTTCAGCCGACGATCAACACTCCCCCGCAAACGCCGAGGTTTAATACCCAGACGTCGTGTGACCAGACTGATTAGCTCTTGCAGCGCACCGAACGGGCATAACCATCCGCAAAACGTGCCGCGGCCCCACACGAGTAAAGTGAAACCTACGAAGATCCAAAGAATCACCGTCATCGGATCCACCAGCAAGAAGCTCAAGTCATTACCCGTTGTAAGCGCGTCGAGCGAGGCGGTAATGTTCACGATGCTGAGCTGACCCTGCGCATACCAACCGATAAAGCCTAGTGTGAACAAGAGATAGCCGACGCGGAATGCTCGTAGTCGGCGGTTACTTGCCGCCGTGGTGCGTTGCCGGAACAGCGCAATACTCAAGACAACAAGCCCAGTCAGCAAGATGGCGATATCGATGATACGACGCTCCCAGGCCTCGACCCATGGCGCCTCGAGCCCACGTGATAACGCGGCGCGCCAACCATGAAAGACATACGGCAGCTCAAACTCGGTATACGCCACTTGGTTCGGAAACGAACCAAATCGCCGACCTAATCGAAA
>JAPLQC010000016.1 GCA_026399895.1 Burkholderiales bacterium | reverse complement strand
CCAATCGATGCCGGCCCAATGCTCAGTTTTGCAGGCGTGTCGAGTACCGTGGTCGGCGTCACCATTCCGCGCTCTAGTGCGAGCGCCACGGTAAACGGCTTCAGCGTTGAACCCGGCTCGTAGGTGTCTGTCATGACACGATTACGCAGCTGCGCACCGGTCAGCCCCTGCCGTGTATTCGGGTTATAGGTCGGTAGATTTGCCATCGCTAATACTTCGCCGGTTTTGACATCCAGCACAACGATGGCGCCGGCTTTGGCGCGATGCTGATCAACTGCTTTCTGCAATTCGGTAAATGCGATGTACTGAATCTTGCCGTCGATCGACAGCGCTAAATCCGTACCGTCTTGCGGCTCACGGATATAGCCGATGTCTTCCACTACGCGACCTAAACGATCTTTAATCACGCGCCGACTTCCGGTGACGCCGCCAAGTAATTTTTGTTGTGCGCGCTCGATACCTTCCTGACCAATATCTTCTACGTTGGTAAAGCCAAGCACATGCGCCGCCGTCTGGCCCGAGGGGTAATAGCGTTTGTACTCCTTGCGCGTGTGAATGCCCTTGAGATCAAGCGCGACAATCTGATCTGCAGTTTTTTCTTCTACCTGACGCTTCAAATAAACAAAGCTGCGATCCGAGTCGAGCTTCTTTTTCAGTTCTGGCAGGGGTATCTCGAGCAGTTGTGCAAGCTGACGCAATTTATTCGGGTCAGCCTCAACATCTTCCGGAATTGCCCAGATCGCTTTTACCGGTAGAGACGATGCCATTACTTCGCCATAGCGATCGGTGATTTTGCCGCGAACTGCAGGAAGCTCCAGCGTGCGCGCATAACGGTACGCGCCTTGCCGTTGCAGAAAATCAGTGGACATCGCCTGCAGCCAAAATGCACGTACGGCGACGGCAACAAACGCACCAAACAACAGGAACAAGGTCAGCCGTGAACGCCAAGCCGGCAATTTCACGGCAAGCACTGGGCTGGCTGAAAAAGCGAGTCCGCGTGCAGCTGCTTTTCGGGTGGGTGCGCGCATCATCTAGCCCCTGCGCTGAGATACTGCGTACGCGCAGCGCCCGGCACACCCATATTCAGCGATGTACGCGCAATCGCATCAATTCGGGAATGCTTGGCCAGCGTTGATTGCTCGTACTGCAGCTGATCCCATTCAGTTTCGAGATTACGCTGGCGGAGCTGTGCGCTCTCCAGCTCAATGAACAGTCGTCGTGCCTGATGCTGAGAATTCACCAGCAACAGCGAGCACAACAGGAGCAGTGCGACGACGGTGATCAGTGAACGATTGCTCATGCGGTGGCTCCCTGCGGCAATCGAATCACCCCTCGCATGACGGCAGAGCGCGCACGTGTGTTGAACGCGACCTCTGCCTCAGATGGCATCACGCGCGGCAACAACTTGGCAGACGGCAGCGGCAAGTCTGCAGCTCGAATCGGCAAGCGACGGTCGAGCTGCGGCGCACTGGCCTGCGCAGCCAGGAAGCGCTTCACAATGCGATCTTCCAGCGAGTGAAAGCTGATCACCACCAGTCTCCCGAATGGCGCGAGCAGGTCGAATGCCTGCTTTAGCCCTGTTTCAAGGTCTTCCAGTTCTTGATTGATGAAAATGCGTACAGCCTGAAAAGTCCGGGTGGCCGGGTCTTTGCCTTTTTCACGGGTCTTGACGGCGCCAGCCACGAGCGCGGCAAGCTGTCCGGTAGTGGCAATAGGCCCGACTGCTCTGCGATCAACAATCGCCTTCGCAATCTGAAAAGCAAACCGTTCTTCCCCATAGTCGCGAATCACCCTCTCCAAGTTGTCTTGCGTTGCGGTGGCTAGCCACGCCGAAGCTGGCATGCCGCGCGTCGTATCCATCCGCATATCCAGCGGACCATCGGCACGGAACGAGAACCCGCGCTCTGCATCGTCGACCTGCGGCGATGACATGCCCAGATCCATCAACACACCGTCGACTTTTTCAATGCCTTCCGCATGCAACGCGTTTTTCATTGCGGCGAAGCTGTCGTGCGTAATGCCAAATCGCGCATCAGCACTCGCCAGCTGCTGACCGACCGCAATCGCTTGCGGGTCTTTATCAAATGCCCGCAAGCGCCCCTGCGCCGACAGCTGCGACAAAATCAACCGACTATGTCCGCCACGACCAAAGGTCGCATCGATATAAATGCCATCACGGCGCGCATCTTGAATCGCCAGCGCGTCAACCGCCTCTTGCAGCAGCACAGTCCGGTGCTGGTCACCAGACGCTAATGACTCCGTCATGTGCCGCCGTCAAAAGGAAAAATCGTTCAGTACATCGGGAAGCCCACCAGCAATGGCTTGCGCTTCGCTCTCTTCTAACTTCGCGGCATCCCAAATTTCAAAATGGCTGCCCATACCGAGCAGCATCACATCGCGCGACAGCGCGACTGCGGTGCGAAGCTCGGGCGAAATCAGGATGCGGCCGGCGCTATCCATGTCGACATCACACGCGCTGCCCAGGAAAATCCGCTGCCATGCGCGCGCCGACATTGGCCAGTTCGCGATCTGCTCGCGGTGCTGCTCCCACACCGGACGCGGAAATAGCAGCAGGCAGCCATGCGGATGTTTGGTCAGGGTGACGCGTCCCTCGGACTGCAGCGAAAGCGCGTCACGATGCCTGGCCGGAATCGACATCCGTCCCTTCGCATCCATGCTCAGCGCTGAAGCTCCCTGATACACCTGGCCAGTCCTTTTTATTTAAATATCGCCAACGAAAACAGCGCCCATCGGGTTGGAAATTCGGAAAAATTCCCCCCACAAAAAGACACTTTTTCACACTGACGCCCACTTTAGAGGATGCGCAAACCCCGGTCAAGGAAAATGACGGGGTGAAACATTGATTTTTTCCAATGAAGTCAAGGACTTAGGCGAACTAGTTGAAGCCGGTTAACGGATCAATAGTCGATAGAAATGAAGGACTTAGCGAAGTTAATGAAAGTGGAACTTTAGTTATACACATGGGTTTATACAGTGCATTGACCCAAGTGAGCGACCGGAAGGGAAGAAGCAGAGACATATAGAAATGTGAAGTAGGCCGATAGGCCGGATTCTGTTCATCGATCTTGCGATCGCTGTGACAGTCATTCCTCTAGGCGCCGGATTACTCCGACGCTCAAGCTTCCTACCCGCACGCTCCGCGAGCAACATCAACGCGTGCCTATTTGGAATTGCTCCGAGTGGAGGTTACCGCGTTTCACCGTAACTGAATACGCTCGTCTCTGTGGCCCTATTCCGCGCCTCACGGCGGACGGCCGTTAGCCGTCACCCTGCTCTGTGGAGTCCGGACCTTCCTCCCGCCATCTCGCGATGGCCAGCGACTGTCTAGCCTGCTTCACAGCGCGATTCTACCTGCTCGCCACCGGAGATATCAGTGCCACCCTGCACGCCAAGCCTGAAACTCACTGGGTCTCAAACGAAAGCGCGCGATACTACCCTCATGCAGGCTAATCAATTCAGCTTCGACAATCTCGATGAAACGGTCACGGTCTGCGGTCGGGATTTGATCTACCGCTAGTGTATGAATCAAGCTCACCGCATTTTTCTTGTCTAGTCGGTCACGCACCACGCGTGCGATGGCATCCATCACGAATTGCCGATATCGCAGGCGTAACGGGTCAGGCTCTCCCAGCGTTTGCCTTACAGCGGAGTAACGCTCGCAAGATCGACGATAAGCCCACGCGAAAACATCACGCAACAACTCGATTCGATTGAGCTCATACACACCCAGTAGCGCGCTAACGTAGTCATCACGCGGCACATCCACGAATGACAAGGGACATAAATTATTTTTTATCAGCGGTATATTTGCTGCCAGTCGAGATACGCGTTTGTTGACATCTTCGAACGCTTGCAGATAGGGCAGATGAACTAATGCGAAAAAAGCCTGCTCGAATGGATCTTGAATTTCAGCTGCTTTGTGGAGTAATTGCTCAAAACACTCTTCAATCCGCTGTGGCCCCTCAAGAGGCATGAAGGTGGTGTGACCGATCCCAACCGAAATTGATCGCAGCCGACCAACTGCTTGTAAGTCCGGCAGCAAATTGTCAGACAGTAGCGCGTGCAAATTGAAAATCGTATATCGATTGAATTCAATTTCCGCCGCAGAATCGATTAGAAACTCTATGGCCTGCTTGTGATTCAGGATCATTTGAGCGTCTAGTGAATTTTTGCCAGAGGCAATCTGGCCCTCTGCAATCAGCCTTTCCGTTTCAAGTAGCGAGTAAGTATTTCCCTCTAGGCGACTGGAATTCCATGACAGGTCGATGAGTAGTCTGTGCGCGAGCCTGCGCGCGAAAGTACCAGCGGGCTCTTCGTTACTGAGCGAACCCAAGGACGACAATTCCGCACGCATCGCCGCTGGCAAATAATGGGTTCGGTTCGGCTGGTAGTCATCGAGGAATTCACGCCGGTATCCGACAGGCCGCCGTTGCTGAATGGCTTGTCGCACATGGGCCGCGATCTGCCGCGCTGGCTCGGACAAGGGGAGTCCATAGACAGGGGGCTCTGGCGAATGCGCAAAAAGCTCTTCCGATCCGGCGGTTTCGATCGCCCGGTAGCGCACTGCGCGACCCTTACCAACGCGGACAAGCTTCTTGTCTGTGACCAGCGCAGTCAGCCAGCGCTGCAGCGTGCGCCGGTTCGGCGGCAACGGCAGCACAGCTTCAATCTCGTGCATGCTCATGCCGAACGCAGACCGCGTCACGACATCGATCAGCGTCTGCAAAGAATGATCAGGAAAAGGGCGCGCCATTAGCGAATGACCCAATTAGAATCGCGACATTAAAGCACAAATCGCGACACTAAAGCAGTAATCGCGACATTATTTCTCGCTTTATGTCGTAATTTTGGCCGGCTTTCTGAAGAATTGCGACATTATCGCGACCCTGGCGCGACACTATCCAGCGACTACCGCGACAGGCAGGCAGATTGCCTTGGTGATCGGATTAACGAAACACTGGTTTGCGTTTCTCCAGAAAAGCCGAGAACGCTTCTTTGGCGTCCGGCCCCTGCAGCAGTTGCGTGAAATGTTGCATCTCGCTGTGCATGGCACCCGCAATAGCGCTCTTTAGATCCGCTTGCATTAGCTGCTTCGTGATCCGCAAGGACTCGGACGGCAAGGCTGCGAGCTTGGTTGCCTGCGTATGAACAAAGGTCATCAGCTCTTCAGCAGAAAGTACACGATTAACTAAGCCCATGCGCTCGGCTTCGTGCGCATCAAAAGGCTCGCCGAGTAACAGCTTTTCAGCGGCACGCTGGTACCCTGCGATGCGCGGCAGCAGCACACTCGACGCAAACTCAGGACATAAACCCAGCTGCGAAAAGGGCATCGCAAACTTTGCCGTGTTGGCGGCATAGACCAGATCGCAATGCATCAGCAATGTCGTGCCAATGCCAATCGCCAAACCCGGCACTGCGGCGACGACCGGCTTTGTCATCGAGCGCAGCGTGTTCATGAATTGCGAGACCGGGCTATCGTCACCGTGCGGTGGACTCTGCAAAAAATCTTCGAGGTCGTTACCGGCGGTGAAGCAAGCACCATCGCCAGTCATCACGATCACACGCACTGCGTCATTCGCTTCCGCTTCTTTCAACGCATCAGCGGCAGACTGGTACATCGCTGCAGTGATTGCATTCTTTTTTTGCGGCCGATTGAATGCGATCGTCGCAATGGCACCATCGATCTCGAAACGAATCACGATCAGACCTTTTCGAAAATACCAGCGGCGCCCATACCCGTGCCAACGCACATGGTGAGCATGCCGTATTTCAAGTTACGACGGCGCAGCCCGTGAATCACGGTAGCCGCGCGAATTGCGCCCGTCGCACCGAGCGGATGACCTAATGCGATCGCACCACCCAGCGGGTTAACTTTCGCGGCATCGAGTCCGAGATCATTACAAACCGCGAGCGCTTGCGCAGCAAAGGCTTCATTGAGCTCGATCCAATCGAGTTGGTCTTGCGTTAGGCCCGCGTGTTTCAAGGCCACTGGTATCGCCTCTTTAGGACCTATGCCCATGATCTCTGGTGGCACGCCACGAACCGAAAATGACATAAAGCGCGCCAATGGCGTGAGGTTGAATTGCTTGAGAATTTTTTCGCTCACCAAGATCAAGGCACCTGCGCCATCGGAGGTTTGCGAACTATTGCCAGCAGTAACACTGCCTTTCGCTGCAAACACCGGCTTTAACTTAGCCAGACCTTCCATCGTCGTGTCAGCCCGTATGCCTTCGTCTTGAGTGATGGTGCGGGTTTTGATATCAATCTCACCAGTGGCAAGATTGGGAAATTTCTCGACAATCTCGACGGGTGTAATCTCTTCAACACGCTCGCCATTTTCAATCGCAGCCACTGCACGACGATGCGACTCAACTGCGAATGCATCTTGCGCTTCGCGTGTAATCTTCCATTGTTGCGCGACTTTCTCTGCCGTCAGGCCCATACCGTAGGCCATGCCGATATTTTCATCTCGGAAGATGCCTGCATTGAATGAGGGGTGATAGCCCATCAGCGGCACCACTGACATCGACTCAACACCGGCAGCAATCATTACATCCGCCTCGCCGGTACGAATACGATCAGCTGCCATGGCGATGGCCGTCAAACCAGATGCGCAATAGCGGTTGACGGTGACGCCACCCACAGTTTTCGGCAAGCCAGCCAGCAGCACTGCCATCCGTGCGACATTCAAACCTTGCTCTGCTTCGGGGAAGGCACAGCCGACAATTGCATCTTCGATAGTCGCGGGGTCCAGTGTGGGCACCTGCGCCAGCGCTGCTTTCAGCGTATGAACTAAAAGATCATCTGGCCGCGTGTGGCGGAACACGCCACGCGGCGCTTTACCAATCGGGGTGCGAATGGCGGAGACGATGTAGGCGTCTTGTAGTTGTTTGCTCATAGTGAATCCTTAGTTCCTCACCGGCTTGCCGGTCTGTAGCATGCCCATAATGCGCTCCTGCGTTTTCGGGTGCGCCAAAAGCGAAATAAACGCGGCACGCTCACGATCTAACAGCCACTGCTCGGAAACGCGACTACCGGGCTCGATATCACCACCACTCACTACTTCAGCAATCAACGTTCCAATGTGCATATCATGTTCCGAGATGAAGCTGCCATCGCGCATATTCACTAATTGCGCCTTGATCGTCGCGCTGCCGTAACGCCCTGTCACAGGAATCAAGGAGGCCAGTGGCGGACGGGAGCCTGCATCCGCCAAGGCAAGCGCCTGCGTAGTGGCGACATGCAGCAGTTCATGCGGATGCAGCACGATGACATCGCCTTTCGACAGGTAGCCCATCTTCTTTGCTTCCAGCGCAGATTTCGATACTGCGGCTGTCGCTGCATTCATGTAACGCTGCTTCAAGAACTGCAAAATGTCATTGCCTTTCGCTTCTCGAGCAGAGCGCAGTGCAATCTCTTTCAAGCCACCGCCTGCAGGCACCAGACCAACACCAACCTCGACCAAGCCGGTATACGACTCGAGCAATACGACACGTCGGCTTGCATGCATCATGAGCTCGCAACCACCACCCAGCGCTAAACCACCGACAGCGGCGACTACTGGCACGTTGGCATATTTCACGCGCATCATCGCGTTTTGAAAACGTGCGACGAAAGGCTCGATGGCTTTCGCGCCACCCGACATGAAGAGCGGCAGCATGGACTGCAGATCAGCACCTGCAGAGAAGGCACCACCCTCGGCAGAATCAGCATGCCAGATCACCAGTGCGCGATAGTTCTGCTCTGCTTCAGCAATTGCCCGCTCTAAGCCGGCGATGACATCAGGGCCCAGCACATGCAGCTTGGTCTTGGTTGAGAAAATCAGTACGCCATCGTTCTGGTGCCAAAGCCGCACGGCATCATCCTCATGTACCGTGGTGCCAGCGCTGCGCCCATGCGGCGTGTTCGATCCAACCAATGGCGCACGGAATAACTGCCGCGCATACACCGGCAAGTCAGCACGTGGCATGTAGGCTTTGCGCACCGCAGACCAAGAGCCGGCTGCGGAATGCACGCCATCGCGACCATCAAATACCCAATCGGGCAGCGGCGCACTCGAGAGCGCATGGCCAGCGTCGATATCTTCCTTCACCCATTGAGCGACTTGCTGCCAACCTGCGGACTGCCATAGCTCGAATGGCCCTTGCTGCCAGCCGAAGCCCCAGCGCAGGGCAAAGTCGACATCACGCGCATTGTCGGCAATCGAATCGAGATGAACCGCGATGTAGTGAAAGCTGTCGCGAAAAATCGCCCACAGAAATTGGGCCTGCGGATGCGTCGATTCATGCAGCGCCTTGATCCGTTTCGACGGATCTTTTTCTTTCAATATGCGAACGATCAGCTCATCCGCCTTAGCACCCGAAGGCACATAGGTATTGCTGACGGCGTCATAACGCAGGATATCTTTGCCCGCTTTTTTAAAAAAACCGGCGCCGGTTTTTTGCCCGAGCTGGCCATCGGCAATTAGTTTGGCGAGCGCTGCGGGCGGTTGATAAAGCGAATGAAACGGATCTTCGGGTAACTTGTCGGTCATGGTGCGAATCACATGACCCAAGGTGTCCAGGCCCACCACATCAGCGGTACGGAAAGTACCTGACTTCGCGCGGCCGAGTTTTGAACCGGTGAGGTCATCAACCAAGTCGTAGCTAAGACCGTATTTTTCAGCCTCGTGCATGGTGGCCAGCATGCCAAATACACCGACACGATTGGCGATGAAGTTCGGCGTATCGATCGCTCGCACCACGCCTTTGCCGAGTGTGCTGGTCAAAAATGTTTCCAGCTGATCCAGGATAGGGGCTTGGGTCGCTGCAGTCGGAATCAATTCAACCAAATGCATGTAGCGCGGCGGGTTGAAGAAATGCACGCCACAGAAGCGACTACGCAATTCATCGGGCAGGGCGCTGGCCAGCTCGGTGATGGATAGGCCGGAAGTATTGGTGGCAAATATCGCGTGCGGCGCAATATGCGCGCCGATTTTTGCGTACAGCTGGTGCTTCCAGTCCATACGCTCGGCAATCGCTTCAATGATCAGGTCGGCCTGCAGTAGTTTGTCGAGGTGGTCATCGAAATTCGCAGTCTCGATTAATTCCGCTTGCGCGCTATCTGCCAAAGGCGCAGGACTTAATTTTTTGAGTTGCTCGATGGCGCGCATCGCCAGCGCGTCGCGCGGTTGACCTTCTTTCCCCGGCAGGTCAAACAGAATGACCGGCACTCGCGCGTTGATGCAATGCGCGGCAATTTGCGCCCCCATCACGCCAGCACCAAGTACGGCGACTTTTTTTACGATGAAATTACTCACGAAACAGAACTCCCAACGATTGAAATCTTTGAACTACGATGGATTCCGGCCTGCGCCGGAATGACGGCACTAACACGACCGCCCCACGTCGCAGACAGAGATCCTGTGTTTTTCCAAACTTCTTTAGAACAAGCTCTCGTCCATCTCCATCAAATTCTTCACGCCCGATCGCGCCTGCCGAATCAGCATCGCAGTCTCTGGCAGTAGCCGCGCGAAATAAAAACGCGCGGTCGCAAGTTTGGCTTTATAAAAATCATCACCACTACCTTGCTTATCCAGCGCGATCTTCGCCATGCGTGCAAAGAAATATGCAAACACCAAGTGGCCCACCACTCTGAGATAGGGCACCGCAGCACCGCCCACTTCATCACGATTCATGAACGCCTTCATGCCGATTTCCATCGACAATTTAGTGACCTTGTCACCAATGTCGGCCAGCGGCGTGATGAACTCGGCCATCTTCTCGTCGGTACCGTGCTGCTCGACAAAGGCCTTGATCTGATCACCAAACTTGCGCAGCTTCGCGCCATTATCCATCAGCACCTTGCGCCCGAGCAGATCGAGTGACTGTATGGTGTTGGTGCCCTCATAAATCATGTTGATGCGTGCATCGCGCACATACTGCTCCATACCCCACTCGGCAATATAACCATGGCCGCCATAGACCTGGAGTGCCTCGGAACAAGCGATCCAAGCGTTATCGGTCAAAAAGGCTTTGATAATCGGTGTCAGTAGCGAGACCTCGTCAGCCGCTTCTTTGCGCACATCGGGGTCGGGATGGCTTAGTTCACGATCGATTAACAGCGCCACATACGCGGTGAAGGCACGACCACCCTCGGCGTAGGCACGGGCAGTGAGCAGCATACGCCGCACATCAGGGTGCACGATGATGGGGTCGGCCGGTTTGTCCGTGGCTTTCGGGCCAGTCAAGCTGCGGCTTTGTAGACGGTCGCGCGCATAGGCCACGGCATTTTGATAGGCGACCTCGGTTAACCCGAGCGATTGCATGCCCACGCCCAGACGCGCAGCATTCATCATCACGAACATCGCATTCAATCCGCGATGCGGCTCACCGACCAGCCAGCCAGTAGCGTCATCCAAGCTGATCTGACAGGTGGCATTCGCATGTATACCCATCTTGTTTTCGATCGCGCTGCAGAAAATCGGGTTGCGCTCACCAGGCGCGCCACTGGTGTCTGGCAGGTACTTCGGCACTACAAACAGAGAAATCCCCTTGGTTCCTGCTGGCGCGTCTGGCAAACGGGCCAGCACCAAGTGCACGATGTTTGCGGCCAGATCATGCTCACCGGCCGAGATGAATATCTTGCTACCCGATAGGCGATAGCTGCCATCAGGCTGCGGCGCAGCCTTGCTCTTCAACATACCGAGATCGGTACCGCAATGCGGCTCGGTCAGGCACATGGTGCCAGTCCATTCGCCCGACACCAGCTTCGGCAAGTACAAGGCTTTCTGCTCTGCCGTGCCATGTGCATGCAGACACTCATAGGCCCCATGCGACAAGCCGGGATACATAGTCCAGGCCTGATTGGACGCGTTCAGCATCTCGTAGAAAGCATTGTTCAGTGTGATGGGCAGACCCTGTCCACCAAACTCGGGGTCACAAGCAAGTGACGGCCAGCCTGCCTCGACGTACTGTCGGTAGGCGTCATTGAAACCCTTGGGGGTAGTCACGCTGTGGCTGGCGGCATCGAAGTGACAACCCTCACGGTCACCCGCATGGTTGAGTGGGAACAGCACCTCGGCGGTAAATTTGCCGCCTTCCTCCAGCACCTGATTAATGGTGTCAACATCGAGCTCGGCATGTGCTGGCAACTGCGCAAAAGCGCCCTCGATTTGCAGAAGCTCATGCAGCACAAACTGCATATCGCGCAGCGGTGGTTGGTAGCGGGGCATGCGGGTCTCCTGAAACGAGGGATGATTAAAGAAGTGTGAGGGTTAACTCAGCAGATTGTAGTCAATTGGCACGCAACACAGATTAGCGCGAGCCACCATTGTCGTGGGTGTTGCGTCCCGGCGCGATGCCTTTACGCTGCGCTAGGCACGTCAGCTATCTAACCACGAGAGCGGTCTAACTGGCGCCGATCACGTTTAGTGGGCCGGCCGTGAATCGTATCGGCCGGTTCAGTGAACAGCTTTCGCCGCTCGGCTTGCTCTTGCTGTCGTTTTAGACCCTCTGGGGTATCTTCGTACAGCTGGCGCGCCACCGTTGCCGGGCCACGCTTGTCCGATAAGGCCAATACCCGCACCTGCCACTCGGTGCTGCCGTTATCAATATCCAGCAGTTCGCTGAGTTTCAGCGCCCGCGCTGGCTTGCAGCGCTCACCGTTGACCCGCACCCGGCCACGCTCAACCGCCTCGGATGCCAGCGATCGGGTCTTGAAAAAGCGGGCTGCCCACAGCCATTTATCGATTCGGATGCCGTCCATGCAGTGATCGTAATCGTCAACGGGTATAGCTGCCAAGCGTTAGTGCTTGTAGCACCAGCCGATACAAGCCGTAGGCGAAACGGTTCCAGACGCGGCGCGGCAGCGACAGCTGCGCAACATCAGCAGCGGTAATCACCACACCTTCCACCACCGCCTCCCGAATCATCTGCTGCAAGGACTTGGCGAAAGCCGAATCACGCACAACAATATTCGCCTCGTGATTAACGAACAGTGACAAGCCATCGAAATTACTCGAACCGACGGTTGCCCACTCACCATCGATCACCGCGAGCTTGCCGTGTAATTGGGTATGCCGATATTCCACAATCGTCACACCGGCGCGCACCAAACGAGGATAAAAAGATTGTGCGACAGCGTCTTGCATAACGAACTGTCCTACACCGATCAGCAGCACCACCTCGACGCCACGCTGTGCGGCATGGATCATGGCCTTACGCAATTTACGGCCGGGTGCAAAATAAGGCGTCACCAATAAGGCACTGCTGCGCGCACGACCCAGTGCCTGCAGTAAGGCGCGCTGTATCGCCTGCCGGTTACGCAGATTGTCGCGCACCACGAAGGCAGCCTCGGCCACTTCCACGGCACGCCATGCCTGACGATTGCTGACATAGGCACGAATGCTTTGTAGTCGGGTTATCAGTGGCCTCGGCTCGAGTCGCTCCCACTGCGCCAGCACTTCGGCATGTATGGCTTGCACCAGCGGGCCGCTCACACCTACTGCAAAATCCCAGCGCGCTGCTGGTAAGGGCGCTGCACTGCCATCATCGGCGATTAGATCATCATTAATGTTCAATCCACCCAGAAAGGCGATGCGCTGATCGATCACAGCAATCTTGCGGTGCATACGCACAATGCCGCGTTTAAACCACGGATTGAAAACGACGACGCGCACGCCTGCAGGTTCTAGTTCTGCGCGCAAATGCTCAATCGTGTCATCACCCGTACCGAGCCAATCCACGATCAGTTGTACCGCTACGCCACGCCGAGCCGCGTTCAACAGCGCAGTCTTTACGCGCAGGCCGGTGGCATCGAGTGCAAAGATGTAGGTCTCGATATAAATCTCGACTAACGCACTTTCGCAGGCATCGATCAGCGCAGGAAAAAACTGCTCACCTCGGTGCAGCAGCGATAGCTGATTGCCGTGGCTATAGCTAGCCACTCGCATGCGTCATCTCGGTGGGCGCGTCGGGCGAGAGCAGATGGTTCGCTGGCTTTAGAATAAGTTCAGTCATGATCGGCGCATGATCAGACAATCTTGCCCAACTCGCGCCAAACAATACCTTGGCATCCACTACATCGAAACCACGCACATAAATTCGATCAAGTTGCAGCACTGGCATAGCCGCCGGAAAGGTACGCGCCGGCGCCTTACGTGGCCCCCGACCAGATAACCGCCTCAGATAACTACCAAAGCGCGATGCCGTCAAATGTCGATCGAACACCTCGGTGACACCCAGCCGTTCGCATAAACTCTCTGACAGCGAATTAGTCCAGTCGTTGAAATCACCGGCAATCAGCAAAGGTACATCGCTGGGCGCGCTGGTGCTTACGGCTTCGATAAGTGCATCGGTCTGACGCAAGCGGCTGCCTGCAAACAGGCCGAGATGAACCACATAGCAATGAATGATTTGCGAATCGATCGTAACAATGCAATGTAAAATACCGCGCGACTCGAAGGCATGATCGGAAACATCATGATTCCGGACAGCAGTAATCGGAAAATTCGATAGCAGTGCATTACCATGATGGCCATGGTCATACACGGCGTTTTTACCGTAAGCACTATGCTGCGTATCGGCAGCCAGGAACTCATGCTGACTTTGCGAAGGCCAATTCGCGTGCTTGATTGCCAGCAGATCATGGCGCCCCTGCACTTCCTGCAGGAAGACAATATCAGCGCCGATACCGGCCAGTGCTTGCTTGATACCGTGTACCCGTGGACGTCGCCCCAAGGCGCTTACGCCTTTATGGATATTCCAAGTTGCTATGCGAAGCTTCATGAATCAGAGTCAGTGGTGTAGCGGGGAAGCTGCAGAATTGCCTCGGCATTGGATGGAGAAAAACATTGATCGGCTGCCTCGCGCCAGGGCATCCAGCAGTGCTGCAGATGTTCGCGTGGTGCGAGCGTTATGGTGATATCACGTGGCACACACAGTCCGAATACATGCTCGGTATTTTGCGTGACCCCTGGCGCATAGCGGTGGCGCCAAGTCGGGTAAATGGTATATACATTCGATAGCTGCCAGTTACGCAGGCTAGTGAGCGGCACCTGATCGCCGCCGATCGAAATACCGGTTTCCTCGAACACTTCGCGTATTGCGGTGACCTGCAAAGGCTCGTCGAGCAGATCTTTAGATCCTGTCACTGACTGCCAGAAGCCCGGCTTATCCGCGCGCTCGATCAGTAGCACCTGCAGGTCGGCGCTGTGGATCACGACGAGGACGGATTCGGGAATCTTGTAGGCGGGCATCGCTCGTACGGAAGTAGGTCGGCCTCTGCATTATGCCGTGATCGGAAAAAGCCGGCGGGAAGCCGGCTTCGACAGACACTTATTGGGGCGTGAGAGGTACAGTAGTGAGTGGTACGGCAGCAAGCGTCGGGGAGCGCTCTTCGTCAACTTCCATTTGCGGCTCGACTTCGACAACTTCTTGCCGATGAGGACCAAACTGCGAATAGCGTGGCTTGGTCACGCCAAACGCTTCCCCAAACAAGCGCCACTGTTGGAATAACAAGTCCGAGGTGAAATCTAATTCTTGGGCATTGCACTTCAAAAGGGTCTCTACGACTTCGGGAATTTTGTCCCACTCCTCAAGTAATTCGACCATCACATACCGTAACTGTTCCGATGGTGTCATTGCTGCGAACTCCGGGGGTATGCGCTCCGGCACAAGCGCGCGCAACCTGCCGTAAGCCTCCTTGACCAATCGAAGTGCCGCACGCGCAATAGGATCATACAAACCCCACTCACTCGTCATCTTCCGATACAAGTCAGGCTCATTAAGTTGATGCGACAAGGTGGTATAAGTATTTATGTAGAGATCTGGAAGTCTTGCGACCTGCTTCTCGAAATATTCGCGCAAACGAGCAATGCCTTTCAGCATGAGGGCGCCCTGCGCGACTGCGATTTGATTCATTAACTGCTCGCCTTGGGCAGTCATGTTCTTACCGGAAAAGCACAGCGGCCACTCCGGTGAGCAGAGCATGTCCGACAGGAACTCAACCAGCATTTGCGCTTGTTGTGCTCTAGTCGCTTCGGTGATTGATGAGAATCGCTCAGAAGGAAAAGCGTTCTGACCCAGCAGACCGGCGCCAGCCAGAAAGTTCTGCATCATGGCCGAACTACCAAACGGTGCGCTGAGCAAACCTTGATCGCACCACCAGCCCACCCCTGAAAACCATTGGGGAACTGAGGATGCAAAACAACGCTCTGCCAAGCCGTCAATGGCCCTCTCGGGGTGCTGCCTGAATTGGGAATTTGTGAGACGGTCGGCGGGAATGTTGGCATCAGTCTGCGTACCCAAATGAATACAGAGGTCTGTTCCCGGGCCGACTCCCAGATATGCACACAGCAGAGAATTCGACGATGCAAACACTTTCGGCATAAGGCCTATGCTGAACAGATACTCAATCATCTCGAAGCTCTGGAAGTGCGCAGCAATTTTACAGACCCCTGTCAAACGCACATTGTCTGAAGTGATCATGACTACGGTGTCCGGATTCGCACCCCGCTGCAGCAACGACGGAACAACTTTTAACGCCCCGTACGAGACGGCCAGATTCAGTAGCGAGGTTGATGAGGTTAGCTCTATTGAATCCACATTTAGCTGCCTTACATCCAGCCACCAGTCAATCAGTTCCACGAAATCAGCTGCGATAGCGTGACGCAACGGTGTAATGGAAAGATTTCGATCAGGAGTGCCATTGGTAATAGTCAGTAGCCGGTTCATATCTGCGCCATTGGCGATCAGCGCTTTGCATGCGTCTAATTGTTTGCTGTCCACCGCCCAAGTCAACGCATCCCATCCATTCATCGGATTGATTGCATTCAGATCAGCGCCGAGCAAACAAAGCTGCCGGATCATCTCGACATGTCCCAGCTGCGAGGCAAACATCAGAGGCGTGGATCCATTCTTGGCAGGCGCATCGACTCTGCTGCCGTAGCTCAACAAAACACCAACGATTGCCTTTTTCCCACAACGCGCAGCAAGACAGAGCGGTGTCAGGCCATGAACTCCGGGTAAATAGCTGCTGAGCAGTTGCCGAGATTGTCCGAGCAGCTTATGCACGCCTCGCAGATCACCGCTCTCGATTGCATTTATCAGCTTCTGCTGCGTCGGATCAACCTGCTCAACCGCAGGCTCGGTGCGCGCTTGCTTCAGAACCGGCTCATCGGAATCCTGAGGGTCATTTTCCCGGCCACGCT
>JAPLQC010000021.1 GCA_026399895.1 Burkholderiales bacterium | reverse complement strand
TGCGTGAGGAATTTCGATTGAACACAGCACGTACCATGCTCAGTATCGGGTCGGTCCGGCATCAACGGCTCCGACCTGCTGAGAATGTATTCAGCTACGGCGTATTTACGCTGATGCTGCCGCTGCGTACCTTGGGCAATGCGGGCTTGGGTAGCAGGCTGTGCGCTCGTAACCGATTTAATTTGCTATCGTTTTATGACAGTGATCATGGCGACGGCAAAACGCCGCTGCTGCAATGGATAGATACGCTATTGCATGACGAAGGCATCTCGGATGCCGATGGCGAGATTTGGCTGCAGACTTTTCCACGCGTGCTGGGCTATGTGTTCAACCCGGTATCATTTTGGTTCTGCCACCGCCGCGATGGCGTACTGCGCGCGGTCGTGTGTGAAGTGAATAATACGTTTGGCGAGCGCCACTGCTATCTTCTGGATACCGGCGGGCCGATGCGCTGGGGTCAGTCGCTTAGCGCCAGTAAAGTGTTTCATGTGTCGCCATTTTGCGCTGTAGATGGAAGCTATCGTTTTCGTTTCATGCGTACGCTACAAACGCAAGGTGCTGATCAGGTCGAGCGCGTGGTGGCGCGCATTGAATATCACGATGCTGAAGGGCCACTACTGCTGACCAGTGTGCGCGGCAATCTGCAAACACTCAGCGACTGGCGCGCAGTCAACGCATTTCTACGTCACCCGCTAATGAGTTTCGGCGTGATTGCCCGTATTCATTGGCAAGCGCTGCGACTATTCATCAAGCGTGTGCCGTTTTTCAGTAAACCAATACCTCCAGAGAAAGCCCTGAGCCGATGAATGAATCCCTGAGCGCGAGCCTTGAGCTGTCACCGCAGGACACTGCGGCCAACGTCACCCGTATGTCTATGCCACCGCAAGCACGGATGTTGCTGCAGATGCTACGTCGTTTGCAGCACGGCGCCTTGCGCCTTACCTGCCCCGACGGCAGCGTGCTGCAATTCGGCGAAGTCGACGAAGGCGACGCTCCAGTCTCGCTACGCTTGCACAACTGGAAGCCCTGTTTGGCGGCGATGAAGTCGGGTGATATCGGCTTCGCCGAAAGTTTTATTGCAGGCGACTGGCAAACCGATGATCTGGCAGCGCTACTGCAGCTGCTGGTGCGCAATCGCAATGCACTGGAAGAAGCGATCTACGGTAGCTGGTGGGGTGGCTTGTTGTATCGCCTCCGCCATCTGTTCAATCGCAACTCGAAAGCAGGTAGCCGCCGCAATATCCACGCGCACTACGACATTGGCAATGCCTTTTATCGTCTGTGGCTAGATCCATCGATGACCTACTCCAGTGCTTTTTTCAGCGCACCTGATATGAGCTTGCAGCAAGCACAGCAGGCTAAATATGCACGCATTCTGTCGCAGCTAAACGTGACTGAAGGCGCGCGGTTGTTAGAGATTGGCTGCGGTTGGGGCGGCTTTGCCGAACTCGCTACTCAAGATCGTATGCATGTCACCGGGCTTACCATCTCGACTGAGCAGCTGGCGTTTGCCGAGCAACGCTTGCAGAAAGCAGGCCTGGCCGGAGGTGCAGATTTACGCCTGCAAGATTACCGCGATGTCAGCGGCGAGTTCGACGGCATTGCCTCGATCGAAATGTTTGAAGCGGTCGGCGAGCAATATTGGGACAGTTACTTCAGCACGGTAGCGCGCCGACTGAAGCAGGGCGCACGCGCCTGCATACAAACCATCACGATTGACGACGCGCTATTTGATCGCTATCGCAAAGGCAGTGATTTCATTCAGCAGTACATCTTCCCGGGCGGTATGCTGCCATCGCCCAGTGTATTCCGCGCGTATGCCGAGCGGCACGGGCTGGAAGTGGTGGATGCATTTGCTTTCGGCCTCGACTATGCGCGTACGCTTGCAGAGTGGCATAAATCATTCAACGAGGTATTGCCGGAGGTTCGTACGCAAGGCTTCGACGAAGGCTTCATTCGCACTTGGCAGTTCTATCTCGCGTATTGCGAAGCAGGCTTCCGCGAACACAATATCGATCTCTACCAGTTCACACTGCGTAAACGCTAAGGATCATCGCTGTGCAACAAGGCATGCGTCGCATCTGTTTGCTGCTGTTATTGTCGCTGTCTACGCTATTGTCGACGGCGTTTGCCAACTCGGTGGTGCTAAAGCAGGCACTGCCTGAGGCAACGGTTATCGGTAGCGGTAGCTTCCGCTGGTTTGGACTGAAGCTCTACGATGCCTCGTTATGGGCGGTTCGCAGCAGCTTTAATCCGGAAAACTGGCAAAACACATCCATGGCACTTGAGCTGAACTACGCGCGCTCATTGGAAGGCCGACGCATCGCCGAAGCCAGCATCGATGAAATGAAAAAGCTCGGTATTGGCACCCCAGCGCAGCACAAGGCGTGGGACGAGGCAATGAAACAGGTATTCCCGGATGTCGACAAAACCACGCAACTGACTGGGCTCTATATTCCCGGCCAGCCCACCCGATTTTTCCGTAATGGTGTCGCGATTGGTGAAATCGCCGATCCTGCTTTTGGCACGGCGTTCTTTGCGATCTGGCTGCATCCTAAAACTACTGCCCCCAAACTGCGCACGGCGCTATTGGGCCAGTAATGCCATTCACACTTGCGCAGTTACTTGCTTACGGTGCCTTCGGGTTTCCGCTGGCGCTGGTAGCGCTACCTGTGTACGTGATGGTGCCGCAGTTATATGCGGCACAGCTGGGTATGTCGCTGGCCACTGTTGGCACCTTGCTGCTGGCGGCACGCGCCATGGACGCATTCATTGATCCGCCACTAGGGCGTTGGATGGATGGCGCCCGATCGGGTGGTTATCCAAAATTTATTCTGCTCTCACTACCTTTGCTAGCGATTGGCTTCGCTGCACTCATGCTACCGCCCGCGTTATCGCCCAACTGGTTGGTCGTGTGGTTTGGCGGAAGTCTGATGCTGGTCTACCTTGGTTACTCAATTGCCACCATCGCGCACAACAGCTGGGGTGCACGCCTGACGCAACAGCGTGGTGAACGCACACGACTTACCGCGCTGCGCGAAGGCTGTGCACTAGCCGGCGTGGTGTTGGCAGCGATTTTGCCGCCGCTGGTGGGGCGCACGGGTTTATGTATCAGTTTCGTACTCGCACTGTTGCTCACCGCTTTTTTGCTGCTACGGCGGGCGCCACGCGCAGTCTCTCTGCCTGAACCCAAACAAGCGGCCCATTGGTTACTTCCACTAAGACAATCGCGCTTTCGCTGGCTGTTTGCCATCTACGCAATCAATGGTATTGCCGCAGCCGTACCGGCAACGCTGTTTCTGTTTTTTGTGTCTGACCGTCTGTTGTTGCCGAATCAAGCGCCGTTGTTTTTACTGCTGTATTTTCTGTCGGCAGCGTTAGCGTTACCCCTATGGACTCGACTGGCAGCGCGTATCGGAGAGTCGCGCGCCTGGCTGTCAGCAATGGTGCTCGCCATCTTTGCTTTTTTGTGGACTGCACAACTAGATGCCGGAGCGATGCTGCCATTCGGGATTATTTGCGCACTGACCGGTGCGGCATTGGGTGCTGACCTCGCATTGCCGCCTGCACTGCTAGCCGGCGTGATTGGCAGCGCAGGGCACGGCGGTGAGCATGAAGGAAGTTACTTTGGCTTGTGGAGCTGGATCACGAAAATGAATCTTGCGCTAGCCGCGGGTATCTCACTGCCTTTTCTAGCTTGGCTTGGTTACACCCCCGGCACCACAGAAGCCAGTGCAATATCGGCGCTGACGCTTGCCTATGCAATTCTGCCCTGTGCACTAAAAACCTGCGCAGCCCTTGTGCTGTGGCGCGCACCTTTAGCGGATGTATGAAAGGAGAAACGAATATGAAGATACCGAGCTGGCGTACCCTGTTGATAGGCGCGCATTTATTCGCTGTGCTCGTACTGGCCGGTTGCGGTGCGACACTTCAACCGTCGGATTACACCGCAGAACAGCCCAAGCTGGATCTGAAATCGTATTTCAATGGCACCGTCGATGCCTGGGGTATTTTCCAAGACCGCAGTGGCAAAGTCATCAAGCGCTTCACCGTGGTGATGGACTGTCGTTGGGAAGGTGATACCGGCACTTTAGATGAGCACTTCACTTACTCGGACGGTACCAAGCAGCGCCGTGTATGGACCCTGAAAAAAATCGGTGACAACCGCTACACTGGCACCGCCTCGGATGTGATTGGTGAAGCCAGCGGTTCGACCGGCGGTAATGCATTCAACTGGCGCTACACACTGGCGCTTCCGGTCGACGGCAGCACCTATCATGTGAATTTCGATGATTGGATGTTCATGATGGATGACAAGGTGATGCTGAATCGCGCCGTCATGAGCAAATTCGGCTTCCGACTCGGAGAGATTACCCTTTCATTTCGTAAGCGTGAGCCGTAAATCGGCTTTGTCATGATCAGCATGGTGCCAACGCGAATTAGGTACATAGTATGAATCCAAAAATTCAAGATTGGCGCGGCATGCGTGTATGGGTGCTGGGTGCATCGACCGGAATCGGCGCTGCAACCGCCAAGCATTTGCTCTCGCTAGGCGCGCGAGTCGCGCTATCGGCGCGTAATGAAGCGGCGCTGCAGCAACTGGCTGCGGGTAGCGGGCAAGCACTGATCTTGCCGCTGGATGTCACCGACCGCACACAACTACTACAAGCGCGCGACCGCTTGCTGACAGAGTGGCAGGGTATTGATCTCGTGCTGATGGTCGCCGGTGTTTATCACGAGATGCGTGCCGACGCGATGGATATTGGTGCTATCGAGCAGATGCTGGATGTGAATCTCCGCTCTGTATTTCATGTACTCGATGCAGTCTTGCCGACGCTACTTGCGCAAGGCAGTGGTGGCATCGGCATTGTGTCATCAGTAGCCGGATTTGGTGGGCTGCCGCGCGCGCTGGGCTATGGCCCAACCAAGGCAGCACTGATCAATCTGGCAGAAACGCTCTACCTTGATCTGCACGCCAAAGGTCTTGGCGTGTACCTGATCAACCCTGGCTTCGTCGATACACCTGCCACCAAGCAAAATGATTTCGAGATGCCCGCCCTGATCAGCCCGCAAGAAGCAGCAGAACAAATCGTACTTGGCATGGAACGCGGCGAGTTTCATATTCACTTCCCACGCCGCTTCACCAATTGGCTACGCTTTGCGCAGTTACTGCCCTACCGCGCTTATTTCTGGCTAATCCACAAAGTCACCGGACTATGAAACATCAAGCCGATCTTTACCGAGTGATTGATTTCTTTCAGTCGATTAGCGCAGACAGCGCTCGCACAGTATCGCTGATCTATACCGACGACGTCTGGTTCAAAGACCCGTTTAATGAGGTACAGGGTCTTGAGCAGGTGAGCCATATCTTCACGCACATGTTCGAGCAGGTGGATGCACCACGCTTCGTTGTTACGCACAGTGTGCTGCAGGATGATCAAGCTTTTCTGACTTGGGATTTTTTGTTTCGGATGCGACGCTTCTCAGATGAAGAGCAGTGTATTCGCGGCGCTACGCATGTAAGCTTTGCATCCGATGGCCGCGTGGCTTACCACCGTGACTATTGGGATGCGGCTGAAGAGCTCTATGAAAAACTGCCTATCGTCGGCAGCTTGATGCGGTGGCTAAAAACGCGCGCGCGCAATTGACCCTCTTCGACTACCACTAAACTATTTATCGTCCTCGCCCTGAATCATTCCGACTCAGGCCCACCCTCTCTTCTAGAAGAATTTTTTGATCCACCCTGGGCCCCGCTTTGGGTTGTACCTCGGGATACATTTTTTGATGCGCTTTTCGTCGCACTTTTCGCTGCGCGCTTCGTTGGCGTTTTTGTTGCGGCTTTTTTTGCGGTTTTTGTCGCTGTTTTGCTTGATCGTTTACGCGTTGCGGAGGTCTTGCCGCTCGCGGTTTTTTTGGCGGCGGGTTTTTTCGAGGACTTAGTCTCAGCGGGTGTGGCCTGCTGCATAGCCTGACTGACCACATTCGAAAACTGCTCCTGCATTGCATTCCACCAGACAGCCGCATTAGCAAACGGAGCCGCCGTCGAGGCCGGATCTGCTGTAGCGTCGGCTTGCGCGGCTTGCTCGAACGGTGATTGGAACGATGATTGGAACGGCGACTGGAATGATGACTGGAACGGCGACTCGAATGCCGGCTTGTCGTCGGCTGGAGCAGACGCGCCAGCACCGGATGCCGCTTTCGCAAAACTCTCGCCGACAGAGCGTAGCGCGGTCAGGGTGGCGCTTTGTACCTCCAGCGCCTGAATTGAACCGCGTAGCATATTCATATTCACCTGCAGCCAAGACTCGACAGCTTTGAGGTCGGCGATTTGTTTGTCAATGTCCTCCGGTGACAACGAAGGCATAGCCATGCCGGGAATCTTCATCGACCCCCACAACTGCTTCACGAATGCCAGAGTGTCACCCATCGCATTCGCGCCTGGCATGTCGTTTGATCCGTGATTGGACATAAGCTGGCTCCGGGTTGAATTTTTACTTAGGTTAGCAGATCGAGCTTGGCTCAGCGCGAATGCAAGGAGATGCAACGACTCCGCTCAAACACGCCGGCAAACCAGTAAACTAAGGCCATGCTCGCTTCCACTCTGTCGAACAGCTCGGCGCATCGGCCATCACGTCGATGGTCGCTGGTGGTTGGCGCTCTGCTGCTGACACTGCTCGCCCACCTGCTGGTGCTTCAGTGGCTGAACAATCAGCTCGAGCGTATTGCATTTTTCGATGACGCTGACGATGAAAACGCGATCAGCGTTTCATTGTTGCGACCAGATCCGCAACGAGCTGCGCCGCCGCCGCGGAAACTGACGCCCCCTGCACCATCACTACCGCCGCCAGTGCCCGCGATAGCCACCAACGACCAAGCGGCCGTCGCAGACAAACCGGTCACCGAAACACCCCCTGCAGCTCCTGCAGCCTCTACCCCAAGTACTGAAGCGTCACCACCGTCCGCAACCGCAGATGGTGCTACATCGGCTGCGCCTGCACCCAGCGCACCAACGGATCCGAACACAGCAGCGGCCGCAAGCCAGGAAACTGCAGTCACCAATATCAATGCCGTCTTCGATAAAGCCAATCCACCACCGCCGGCCGAACTGGTCTTCAATGCCATTGGCGTGAGTAAAGACGGACGCAGTCTGTCGGGTAGCGGCACCATGCAGTGGCGGCATGATGGACAGCGCTACACCTTGGATACTGAGATCAATGTGCTGGTATTCACGCTCGCTAAAAATCGGAGCGAGGGTGAGCTCGGCGCAATTGGTATTGCACCCAACCTCTATGTCGAAAAACGGTTCGGGCGCTCGGAAACCAATACGCATTTTCCAGATCAGTTTTTCTGCGTCGACCGCTATTATTCCGGCCAACGGTGGCGAACAGGATAGAGGTAGTTGGATTTGGCAACTTGCCTCACTCGGACGCGGCAATCCCGAAAAGTTTGAATCGGGTCTTAATCTGGAGATGTTTGTCGCTAGCGCAAAAGGTGTCGATGCCTGGCGAATTCGTGTCAATGGCAAAGAGCAGCTGAAGCTGCCTGATGGCGAGGTGAGTGCCTGGCGCCTGTCAGTCGTACCGGGCAAGCAAAGTTTTGATAAGCAGTTTGATCTGTGGCTTTCGCCAGAGCGGCAATGGTATCCGGTGCGACTGCTGCATGAAGACAAGAATGGTAACCGCGTTGAGTTATCGCTATCGAAGATCAGTAGCAAGTGATACACACACAATCATCTACGCCAAACCGGCCATCTCAATAAAAACGAAGTAAAGAAGTGATTCCATGACTCTTTCGACCGACGCCGCACTGGTGCTGTTTTCTGGCGGACAAGACTCCACTACTTGCCTTGCCTGGGCATTACAACGCTACGCGCGCGTAGAAACACTAGGCTTCGATTACGGACAGCGCCACGCTATTGAGCTCACTGTGCGCCCGAACATTCTGCAAGCCATACGCACGCTCGACTCAAGTTGGGCGACGCGACTCGGTGAAGATCATATGCTGGATTTGTCGGTGCTCGGCGACGTCTCGGAAACAGCACTGACGCGTGACAGCGAGATCACGATGCAGGCCGATGGTTTGCCGAATACTTTTGTGCCCGGCCGTAATTTGTTATTTCTCACACTGGCGGCAGCTCTGGCTTATCGGCGCGGCATCCGTGTGCTGGTCGGGGGCATGTGTGAAACCGATTATTCCGGATACCCAGATTGTCGCGACGAGACCCTGCGCGCATTGCAATCAGCTCTGCGTCTTGGCATGAACACAGAGCTAACTATTGAAACGCCCCTGATGTGGCTGGACAAAGCTGCTACATGGCAGCTAGCCGATCAGCTGGGAGGCACGGCACTGATCGACTTAATTCGAACCGAGACGCACACTTGTTACCTAGGTGAACGTCATCAGTTACATGAGTGGGGTTACGGCTGCGGCCACTGCCCGGCTTGCGAATTGCGCGCAAAAGGCTACGAAACCTACAAAGCAAGCGCTTAATGCTTGCTTGAGCGTTCGCCGAGGAATACCTAAGTCAGCATGAACCAGAATTTTTATTCGAAAACATCTTTTTGAAAGGGAGGTATTCCGTACACAATTCAAAGAGAACTACACCGGCGTCTATGCAAAGTAGCAGCTTCTCTGGTGGACCACCGCCTGTTGGGTCTACGATTTAGATACAGAAACTGGCGTGGTGACATTGACCCCGCTTGGATTGCATAAGTGAGTACGTCAAATGGAAATCCGAATCAGACCAGTTAGGTGTAGCGATAAGTACGCCCTGGAGCTGGATGAGTTTTGGCCGAGGGGTGGCTATGTAAAATTTTTAAAAAATTTTTGTCACCACATCGGCGCCGGATTTCTAGATTGGCAGCAGCGCCTGGGCTCTGGCATTGGCCACATCAACTTTGAGAGTCAAGAGTTGATCGTCTCTTGGTCTGACTTCCCCGACACCTTTTCTTTTGACTGTAACAGCCAAGTTCAAGCAGAACGCTTAAGGCATCTTGTTGATGATTATCTCGCTGGGCATGCCTTTCATGAATAACGCCGATCAAGCCGCATGCAGATCCGTCTTTTCGAGTGCCGCCTGTAGTTGCGCCAACAGCCTTGCCTCTTTTTCTTTAGCGTTGTGCAAGTGGCGCTCTTTCACATGCCCATAGCCACGTATCTCTTCTGGTATACGCGCGATCTCTGCGACCAAGGGCAAGGTTCTGTCATCTAACGAAGTGCATAGCGACGTGATAGTCGCGCAGTACTGTTCAATCAGGGCACGCTCGGACTTGCGTTCTTCGGTATGGCCGAACGGATCAAATACGCTGCCGCGCAAGAAGCGCAGCTTGGCAAGGATTGGGAACACCTTACCGACCCAACTACCGTAAGGCTGCTTGATCAAATGACCTTTATCATCGCGCTTGGATAGCAAGGGCGGCGCAAGGTGGTACTTGATCTCGTAATCGCCTTCAAACATCGACGCAATGCGGGCTTTGAATGCTGGGTCGCTGTGCAGTCGCGCGACTTCGTACTCATCTTTGTATGCCATTAGTTTGAACAAATAACGCGCTACCGCCTCGGTCAGTTGCAAGCTCCCACCTTCACCGACCACACGCCGCTCATCCGAGCGAACACGCTCAACGAAGCTACGATAACGCTCTGCATAGCCAGCGTTCTGGTACTGGGTGAGAAATTCCGTACGATGCGTGATCAGTTCATCAAGTGACTGCTTGCGCTTGAACGCAATTACCTGCGCCGGCGACAGCGCATTCAAACTCTGCTCTAGCGCCGCAAGATCATGCGCAGCGAGTCGACCCCATGCAAATGATTGCTGGTTAAAGTCAACCGACACACCATTCAGTTTGATTGCGAGCATCAGCGCTGACTCAGGCAACGGCACCCAGCCTCGCTGCCAGGCATAGCCGAGCATGAACATATTGGTGGCGATGGAATCGCCCATCAGCGCGGTTGCGATCTTTCCTGCTTGTAACGCATCGACGTGATCATCACCACAAGCATTGCGAATCGCTTCGACCGATGCCGCGTCCGGATATACCCAATCCGGGTTTTTAACAAAGGCTGCCGTCGGCGCCAAGGTGGCGTTCACCACCGCATGTGTGCGACCCTGACTCATGCGTGATACAGCATCCTTGCTGGCGGCAACCAACACATCGCAACCAATCAACAAATCAGCTGCGCCGGTGCCGACACGCGTAGAAAAAATATGTTCATCCGAATCGGCTAGTCGTACATGCGACATCACCGGGCCGCCTTTTTGTGCGAGTCCACTCATATCAAGCACAGTGCAAGCCTTGCCGGCCACATGCGCTGCCATGGCGAGAATCTGCCCGACGGTCACTACACCGGTACCACCAATGCCGGTCACCAGCACACCGAATGGCTGGGCGAGGGATCCCAGCGTGGGCGATGGCAAAGCGTTTGCGCGCTCAAGCGCGGTCTGCTGATGGCTATTTTTTGCGACTGCCTTATTCGGTTTTTTCAGCTGACCACCCTCAACCGTAACGAAGCTCGGGCAGAAACCCTGCACGCAAGAGAAGTCTTTATTGCAGGTCGATTGATTGATCTGCCGCTTACGACCAAGCTCGGTCTCGAGTGGCTCGACAGATAAACAGTTCGACTGTGCGCTGCAATCGCCGCAACCTTCGCACACGCTTTCATTGATGACAGTGCGCTTGGCCGGATCAGGATACGCACCACGCTTGCGACGCCGACGCTTCTCAGAAGCGCAGGTCTGGTCATAGATGATGGCGGAGACTGATTTGATTTCACGCAGCTCACGCTGTACCGCATCAAGTTCCGTGCGGTGGCGTATCGTGACTCCGGCACCCCACTCGGTATCAGCGGCGTATTTATCGGGCTCATCCGTCACGACCACAATAGGGTTCACACCTTCAGCGGCAATTTGGCGCGAGATCACTGCGGGATCGAGCGGGCCATATCGCCAGCAATCCGGAGTGATAGTAGGTGCCATCGCCAATGTTGGCGAACACATGCGCCTCTTCCGTAAACGGTGATTCACCAATCCACGTCACACCTTCGGCACCCATGTGAGTTGCGGTGGCCGTCGAACGATCCATCCACAGCGCCATGTAGTGACAACCAATACCTGCTAGCGCGCGACTACCCTCGGGTACGCGGGTGGAGGTGTTGTGCGGGCAGCCCGAGCAGAAATAAGGAATGCGATCTTTTTGCGGATCAGGTTTAGTGACTTTGAGCGTAGCTTCTTTCGCTTCAATAAATGCTAGCCGCTCGCGCACGCGTTGTTCAACCGGATGACCTGCGAAGTACGTCGAAATACGCGAGGCAATTGCGCGCGCTACCAAGGTCGGGTTCAGTTCATACGTCGCAGGCAGTAACCATTCACCATGACCAGCGCGGCGCGAGTTGCTCCACTCGCCAGAATCATCAAACTTACCCACCACACGCGGCCGCACATCATCGCGCCAGTTGTAGAGCTCTTCTTTGAGTTGGTACTCGAGTAGTTGACGTTTTTCTTCAACCACCAGAATTTCTTCCAGACCGGTCGCAAACTCACGCACACCGGAAGCCTCAAGCGGCCAGCTCATGCCAACCTTGTAAAGACGCAAACCAATATCGCGTGCGACTTCCTCGTCGATGCCCAGATCATCCAAAGCCTGACGCGTATCGAGATACGCTTTACCAGCGCTTAGGATGCCAAAGCGCGGACGCGGGCTATCCCAAATGATGCGATTCAACCGGTTGGCGCGCGCATAGGCCAAGGCGGCGTACCACTTGTAATTGACCAGACGTGTTTCTTGATCAAGCACTGCATCCGGCCAGCGAATATTCAGCCCGCCCGCAGGCATCTCGAAATCTTCCGGCAACATGATCTGTACGCGGTCGGGGTCGATATCGACAGTGGCACCAGACTCCACCACATCGGTGACGCATTTCATCGACACCCACAAGCCGGTGTAACGGCTCATGGCCCAGCCGTGCAAACCGTAATCTAGGTATTCCTGCACCGTCGATGGGTACAACACCGGAATACCGCAGGCTTTGAGGATATGTTCGCTCTGGTGTGCATTGGTGGACGACTTGGCTGCATGGTCATCACCTGCCAGCACCAACACGCCACCATGCTTTGCGCTGCCCGCGCCATTGGCGTGCTTGAACACATCGCCGCTGCGATCAACGCCAGGACCTTTGCCGTACCACATCGAGAATACGCCGTCGTATTTCGCGCCGGGGAACAGGTTGACCTGCTGCGTGCCCCAGATGCTGGTGGCGGCCAGGTCTTCATTGACACCTGGCTGGAACCGCACATGGTGCGCGTCGAGATATTTTTGCGCTTTAGCGGCAGTCTGGTCGACGCTGCCCAGTGGGGAGCCACGATAACCACTGATGAAACCTGCGGTGTTCAAGCCCGCCTTCAAGTCGCGCTGCCGCTGCAACATTGGCAGCCGAATCAGCGCCTGCGTACCGGTCAGGAATACCCGTCCACGCTCCAAGGTGTACTTGTCGTCGAGGGTAATCGCTTCCGGCTGCAAGGCGTGCAGGGACGCGAGTGGGGCATTCATCAGTATCTCCTTGGAGTATCTCGGTGCATGGTAAGAAGTATGGCAGCGCGGCGCAGTTTCGTAAAACGCCTCGTTAAACTCGGCTGCACTATCTCGGCTGGTGCCGGGGTGATACTCCCTAGCGTCCACACTGTGCGTAGGGCTTTATGCCGCGCACGTGGTGCTTATTCGTGCGAACCCAATGCCTGCGCCACGGCCTGCACGCGTGCGGCGTGAATCGCATCGGGTATTTTGTCTGAAGCCCGCTCGCTCGCTGTGCGCATGACCTCGGCGGCGATTTCACCCGCGTTCACAGCCTGCGCTGTCGATAAGGCCGTTTGCAGTAAAGGCTTTTGCGGAAAATCTGCAGCGACACCGTTGGCACCAACGCACTCGCAGACATCCAGCAGCGCCATGAAGCGTGCCTGCTTGCGAAAGGCATCACAGCGTTCAAGCAGCTTGACCATGCTCGCAGCCGGCATGGTGTTGGCGCTCTTCACTGCCACATGCTCGCGCGCCACCATGATGGCAAGATCACGCACCTCATGCGGCACTCTAAGCCGCTTGCAGAGCTGCTCGACGATAGCTACGCCACGCACGTTCGGAGCCAGCTCGCTCGCCTGCTCAGTGTTGATCGGCGCGAGACCGAGATGCGGCACGAGCACAGCAAAACGCGTGGGCAGTTCTAGGTCGTGCGCAGCGGCGACATCCAGCACGCGCAGAGCGTGTGCAAAGTAATCTGCATCCTTTTCATGATTGATTGCAGTTGTCTCTATCAGCGCTTCTGGCAATGGAACACCGATGAGCTCATGTAGCTCAGGCAGGATGCGCGCCAGCGCGCCACAATCACGCAGCACCGACAACATGCGCGATGGCTTGTCCTCGGCCAGCCCGCGCGAGATTTCTTGCCAGACCCGCTCAGCTACCAAGGCATCGACTTCACCAGACTCGACCATCTGACGCATCAGCGCCATGGTTTCCGGTGCAACTGAAAACTCGACGAATCGTGCTGTAAGGCGAGCGACTCGTAATATGCGTACTGGGTCTTCAGCAAACGCTGGCGACACATGACGAAACACACGTTCTTCGATATCAGCGCGTCCACCGTAGGGGTCGATCAGCGTGCCGTCTTCATCTTGCGCAATAGCGTTGACGGTGAGGTCGCGCCGTTGCAAGTCTTGTGCAAGCGTGACATCGGCTGTCGCATGAAACGCGAAGCCTGCATAGCCGGGTGCGGTTTTTCGTTCGGTACGTGCTAGTGCATATTCTTCATGCGTCTGTGGATGCAAAAAAACCGGAAAGTCTTTGCCAACTGCCACAAAGCCTAGCGCTTGCATCTGTTCGGGCGATGCACCCACCACCACATAATCCCGATCCTTCACCGACCGGCCGAGCAGCGCGTCGCGCACGGCGCCACCCACCACATAGGCCTTGAAACCTGTCATGTACTCGGACGTAAGTAGTCAGGCGCGATCGCCTCGAGTGGCGTCGGTCGCCAATGGGGCGGTAGCGGATACTGACCGCTGGCGATGTTGTCTTGTTTCATTGAGTCGAGATTGTCGCGACTCATGAGTGTGGGGCCCGGGAGCATTTCAAGCATGAAGGCTTGCAAGCGAGCGATCCAATCGGGCAGGCCAATGACAGGGCGCGAATGTCCACTGTACTCACCGGCTATACGCACTAATTCGCGCAGCGTGTATTGATGCGGGCCGACGAGTTCGTAGACCCGACCAACACTGCTCGGATCATCCAGCGCATCAACAAAGGCTTGCGCTACATCGCCCACATAGACCGGCTGAAATTTTGCGTCAGCACCACCCACCGCCATCAGCGGCGCAATCGACTGCAGCTTGGCGAATAAATTCAAAAAACTGTCTTCGGCACCAAACACCACCGAGGGGCGAAACGAGGTCACTTCCAGATCTTTGGCATCAAGCAGAATGCGCTCGCCTGCTGCCTTCGAGCGCGAGTACATCGATGGTCCATCAATAGCTGCACCGAGCGCCGACATATGCAGCACTCGCTTGACTCCGTGACGTGCACACACCTGCGCCAGCAAGCGCGGCAAAGCCACATGCGCATGCTCGAATGCGGGGCCCCAAGGCCGCGCCGGCCGCGAGTGCAGTACGCCTAGCAAATTGATCACGCAATCTACGCGTGGAAGCAGTTTATCTAGCACAGCAGGATCGAAGATATCGGCAACCGTGATTTGTACGGTCGGCAAGACTTGCAAATGACGCGCGCGGTTATGGCGTCGTGTCGGCACAATCACATGACGACCCGAGGCTGAGAGTCGGGCTGCAATATGGGTGCCGATGAAACCGGTACCGCCGAGCAGAAGTATGGAGGGGTGTCGCATGTTTAGCCTTAGGGCAAATCGCCGAGCTCGATCAGGTTAGCGTCGCGGGGTGAAATGGTACCAAGACGCGTTTTCAGTGAAGGCGCATGGCTATCAAAATGCAGCGAATACCAAGTCGCATTGGCCAGCACATTTTTCACGTAACCACGCGTCTCGGAAAAAGGAATACTTTCGGCGAAGATGGCGCCTTCCACTGGCTTCTCGAGTGTGGCGCGCCACTGCCGCGGCCGCCCCGGACCAGCGTTGTACGCAGCAGTCGCCAGTGTCTGCGAACCACCCAAGTTGGACAGCACCATATTCAGGTACTGCGTACCCAATGTGATGTTAGTGCGCGTGTCATTCAAGCCCGTGAGTGTAAATCCGCTCATACCGATTTTCTTGGCGACATAGGTCGCCGTACGCGGCATGATCTGCATCAGTCCGGACGCGCCCACGACGGAGCGTGCAGTTTTTACGAAGCGCGATTCTTGCCGTATCAAACCATACACCCAAGCCCTGTCGAGGCCGATCCCTGCGGTAGCGGCCTGCATGATGTCTTCATGCGGTGTCGGATAGCGTTGCATCAGATCGAGCTCGACCTTGGCGCGATCGGCACTCGCCACCATGCGATCCAGCGCATCGCTGCGCCGAGCAAACTCACCTGCGGCTAACAGCTGCCGATCATTCATTTTGCGCAGCTGCCAGTTCCACTCGCGGTTGCCTTCAAAACGTAGCTCCAGCTCATAAAATTTCAACGCATTGATCAAACCCGTGTTGGCACTCGCTTCGGCAAGTTCGGCGGCTGTGGGTGGCACTGGTTTTGCCGGCGCAAGAATAGGCTGGGATAACTCTTCTGTAGACAGCAATCCATAAAAATGATGCTGGCCAACGAGTTGTTGGAAATACGGCTTCGCTTCTTCGCTACGTCCGAGCGCTGCATGGGCACGACCACGCCAGTAAAGCCAGGCCGGATCTTTTTGTAGCTCCGGCGGCATGGCATCGATTGAACGCGCGACCAGGGACCAGTCGAGCACCCGCAGCGCGATGCGTACCCGCCACTGATAGCCCTCTATTGATAAAGGCGCATCAAAGCTACGCCGCCAGTAGGTCGGAGCATCTTTGTCGAGTGAGAGCGAGGCCTGTAACGCAAGCTGCGACCAGGCGATCGCGCTTTCTTCGGCATTCAGTTTGGACTGGGCTTTCTCCAGCTGATGTACTGCCTTATCGAGCTTGTCGCGTCCAGCACGTCCTAGCGCGATCAAAAACAATTCGCGCGATGCACGACTACCCACCGCGCCACGCTCGAGTATGGAGAAGGGTTTATCGATCGCCTGCGCGAGCTGCTTGTCATTGACGTCGGTGTGATTGGCGATTCGACGCGCTGTACCGCTGACACCGCTTTCGACCGCAAGCCTGACCTGACGCCAAACATCCGATTCATTGAATTTTTTGTCTTGCGCTAATTTACCGATCAGCTCGACACAAGCATCACCGTAGTATTTCGGTTGCTGCAACAAATCGCGTGCTGCTTTGGTGATGTTTTCACCTTTTGACATGCGTGACTGCAAGGCATAGCACTTCACCTGCGTATCATCATTCAGCACAAAGCGCGTATACTGTTCGTCAAACACGCGCCAGTCATGAGCGCGGCCGAGCAATAACAGCCAGTCATTTCGCAGACGATCGGCGATGGCCGTGCCATCGTACCGTTCGAGAAACTGACGTACTTCGCCTTCAGGCGTTGACTGCAGCCGTGGGTAGAGCTTGTAGTACTCCACATAAGACTGAATCGGGTAGCTACCCAGCCGGCTAGAAAGCCGGTTTGACTCACCGGTTTCACCGCGCAGTGCTGCTTCGCGAAGCGCGACAAAATCTGCATCGGCGCTATTGCCGATAACGACCGCGTGTCGGTTTCCTGCCGACACGACGGAGGATGACATACTGGCACCGAACGCGACGCACACCATCACGCCGATCAACCATTTTGAGTAATGCTTCATAACTTTCTGATGACTACTTACGATAGTCTTAGAATAGCATGCAGTGAGTAAACTAATCCGACCGCTTCATTGATTTGTCATTCATGAACCAAGTAACTTCCAAAGCCGAACTAAGACGTCAACTAATCGCGGCACGGCGCGCGTTGGCGCCAAATATCAAGGCTGAAGCCGACGCACGCATCATTGCCAAATTACTGCCCTGGCTGCAGGCGAATCACATTCACGTATTGGGTGCTTATTTAGCGATTGCCGGAGAACCGGACATGTCCGCGCTCTATGAGCTGCTGCCCGCGCATGGCATCACGGTGGCCATGCCCGTCGTGCTGGAACGAGAGCAACCGCTGGTATTTGTGCAATGGCGACCGGGCGATGCGCTCACCAAGGACGCGAGCGGCACACTGGCACCTAGCACGCGCGGTGAGTATCTGCGGCCGGATGCTGTGCTTGCGCCATGCATCGGCTACACCGATCAGAATCTGCGCCTCGGATTTGGCGGCGGCTACTTCGATCGAACGCTGGCACAAGACCCTCGGCCACGCGCTGTTGGCATTGCGTATGCATTTGCCAAGGTCAGCTTTGAAGCAGAGGCGCATGACATCCCGCTGGATGTCATTTTGACTGACTAAGCACCTACCTCACTAGGTAGCTGGATTCAAGCGCTCCCAAATCGCCAATGTCGGCGCAGCTTGGTTCAGTGAGTAGAAATGCAAGCCGGGTGCGCCGCCAGCTAATAGTCGATCACACATCTGTGACACTACATCCAGACCGAAAGCGCGAATCGATTTCGTATCGTCGCCGAACGAAGCCAGTTTGAGTCGAATCCAACGCGGCACTTCGGCTCCACACATATCGGAAAAGCGGGCCAGCTGTGAGAAATTCGTGATCGGCATGATGCCGGGGAACACCGGCACCTCTACCCCAAGGCGAGCAACGTCATCTACGAAACGGAAGTAGGCATCCGGGTTATAGAAATATTGGGTGATGCCTGCGTTGGCACCCGCCTTTACCTTGCGCACAAAATTCTGCAAATCATCCTGCGGCGATTTCGCTTGCGGATGCATCTCTGGATAAGCCGCCGCTTCGATATGAAACCAGTCACCGGTCTCTTCACGAATGAAGGCGATCAAATCGCTGGCGTAGTGCAGTTCACCAAAGGTGCCGCCAAAACCACTGGGCAGATCACCACGCAGTGCAATGATGTGACGAATACCGTGCGCTTTGTACTCATTGATGATGGCGCGTAGGTCGTCACGAGTGCGGCCGATACACGACAGGTGCGGCGCAGCGTGATAGCCCTCTTGCTGAATCTCGAGCACGGTATCTCGCGTGCCGGCTTGTGTGGACCCGGCTGCGCCAAAGGTCACGGAAAAATACGCGGGCTTTATCTGCGCTAATTGCTGGCGCGCCTGCTTGAGCTTGTCGACACCCTCGGCGGTTTTGGGCGGGAAGAATTCAACGCTGAAAATAGCTTGTGACATGGATTTATTTCGGGATGAAGGCAGTTAACAGCCAAGAGATCACGCTGTAGAAAAACGCGGCCACAATCGCCGCGCTAAAACTCATCACCTGAAAGCCCGGAACGATATCAGCCACCACCCAAAACATCAGACCATTAATCACGAAGATAAACAGCCCGAGCGTCAGGAATGTGATCGGCAGCGTTAGTACCAAAAAAATAGGGCGGATCAGGGTATTCACCAAACCGAGCACCAATGCCGCTGTCAGCGCCGTCGTAAAACTATCGACTTGCACGGTATCGAGCAAACGCGGTAATACAAACAGGGTGACCGTGTTGACGATCCAGATGAGCAGCAAGCGCATCGAACCTCGGTGGGTTGGTTTTGGTGGGTAGCGCCATTGGCACTACCCACCGAACGAGCTGCGATCAATAACGATAGTGATCGGGCTTGTACGGGCCTTCTGTCTTCACGCCGATGTAAGCAGCCTGCTCTTCGGTCAGCTTTGTGAGCTGCGCGTTGAGCGTCTTCAGCTGCAGCAGCGCGACTTTTTCGTCGAGATGCTTCGGCAAGGTGTACACACCGATCGGGTAGTTCTTGGTCTTCGTGAACAACTCGATCTGCGCGATCGTCTGGTTCGCGAACGACGAGCTCATCACGTAGGACGGATGGCCAGTGCCGCAACCGAGGTTCACCAGACGGCCTTCGGCCAGCAGGATGATGCGCTTGCCATCCGGGAAGATCACGTGGTCCACCTGTGGCTTGATGTTTTCCCATGTGTACTGCTTCAGCGCGACGACTTCGATTTCGTTGTCGAAGTGACCGATGTTGCAGACGATGGCTTGGTCTTTCATCTTCTTCATGTGGTCATGCGTGATCACATGATAGTTACCGGTAGCGGTAACGAAGATGTCTGCGTGCTCAGCGGCGTATTCCATCGTGACGACACGATAGCCTTCCATCGCAGCTTGCAGTGCGCAGATCGGATCGACTTCCGTCACCCATACTTGCGCTGACAGTGCGCGCAGTGCCTGTGCCGAGCCCTTGCCCACGTCGCCGTAACCGGCAACAACGGCAACCTTACCGGCGATCATCACATCGGTCGCACGCTTGATAGCATCGACCAGCGACTCGCGGCAACCGTACAGGTTGTCGAACTTGGACTTGGTGACGGAGTCATTCACGTTGATGGCCGGGAAAGCGAGCTTGCCTTCGTTGAACATCTGATACAAACGATGCACGCCGGTGGTGGTCTCTTCGGTCACGCCTTTAACTTGCGCCAAGCGAGTCGAGTACCAGGTTGGGTCGGTTGCGAGTTTTTTCTTGATCGAGTTGAACAGGCATACCGCTTCTTCCGAATCCGGATTAGCCAGCACGCTTTGATCTTTCTCAGCGCGGGTGCCCAGATGCAGCAGCAGCGTGGCGTCGCCGCCGTCATCGAGAATCATGTTCGAGTAACCACCATCTGGCCATTCGAAAATGCGGTGCGTGAAGTCCCAGTATTCGTCGAGGTTCTCGCCCTTGAATGCGAACACTGCTGTGCCGTTCGCAGCAATTGCAGCGGCAGCGTGGTCTTGCGTGGAGTAGATATTGCAGGAAGCCCAGCGAACCTCTGCACCCAGCGCCTCAAGGGTCTGGATCAGAACAGCGGTTTGGATCGTCATGTGCAACGAACCGGTAATGCGTGCGCCCTTGAGCGGCTTGCTGGCAGCGAATTCCTCGCGAATCGCCAATTGCCCCACTCAGCCAGACTGATGTCGGCAACGTGGTAATCGATGGTAGTAGCAGCTTTGAGTACGGCGCTCATCACGCCCTCCTTTCATTAAACACGAAAAAAGTAACGTGAGCGCCGTTGCACAGATTGCCAAGCCTGGCGGATGAAAACCCGTCGCAACGCTCCTTGGCAGCCTGCGATTTTAATCGATTTTGCAAAATCGTCGCCAGAGCCCATGAAATAGTGAAAAGAACAAGCCGCTGATCGCGCCGAACAGGTGGGCAGATGGCACTACGGGCATTGAGCCGGATGGATGATTCAGCCAGCCAAGCTTAAGCGCCAGCGCTAATAGCGCCAAGACACTCCAACGGCGCTCTGGCTGATGCTGTACCTGGTGCAGGCCGCACAAGGCAGCGCCCGACCATAGTCCATGCAATACGCCGGACAAGCCTGCATACCAAACCAGCGCAGGGGCAAACCACCACAGCAAGGCACTGGTGCCGAGTGCGCTGCCTAGCAGCAAGCAAATGAGCGCGCTCCATTGCCAGCGCTCCATCAACAGATCCGTCACGATGGCAAGACCGAGCAGGTTGATGAGCAGATGGTGCGTATCGAGATGCACAAAGTGGCCGGTGAGCAGTCGAAACCACTGACCATCTGCCATCGCCTCACGATGCCAGGCCAGCGCGCCCAAGGCACTGGGTAGTGCGCTGGCGATTACGCTCAGTGCTGCTATTACTACGGTCAATCGCCACGCGGGTGAACGCAACATCATCGCCGTTGATGACGAGCGAAGAGCAACAATGCGCAGAGTATGAGCAGGGTATCGTTATCCATACTGCCGCCGCCGCCCATTGGCGAAACAGTAGATACGCTGACACTTGCCTGCTGAGCAGGTGCCGGCTGGGGAAGGCTAGCCGCAGACGCCGCCACCACCACCAGTGCCTCGCGGGTATCGAGTAGTCCTGCGCCGCATAGTCCTGCGTTATTGATTAGCGCGCACGCACTACCAGCGGGGAAGGGTCGTGCCGTCTGGCGCAACAGCGTGACGATCTGATCACGCGTCAACGCTGGCGCCAGTGAAAGCATCAATGCGACGCTACCCACCACATGCGATACCGCCATGCTGGTGCCGTACTTGAGTGAAGCACTGTCTTCCGCGGGCAAGGTGGTACCTGCATTACCCAGTGAGTAGACTGCGGCGCCATTGTCGCTCTGCCCCTCAACACAAGCCACCGACGCCGCACCGCAACCACCGCCCGGTGCACTGATGGTGGTCTGACTGCCTATGTTGGCGTAATCGCCCACATCGCCATCAATCGTGTGGGCTGTTACTGCAATCACGCCATTGCAATTGGCAGGC
>JAPLQC010000038.1 GCA_026399895.1 Burkholderiales bacterium | reverse complement strand
CCGACAAAATTGATCGCGGCCTTGCTAGCTTTGGCTTGGGGCAAAACGGCTTTTACAGAACTCTGCTGGCGGACGCACCCAAATTCAAAGATGGAAACCTGCTCTACGCCTTAGAGCTATCTCACTATGACGGCCCGTGGGATAACCCGGACAACTACAACAAGCTCAACGGATTACTTCGCTACGCCCAAGGTGGCCAAGCCAACGGGTTTAATTTGACTGCCATGGCCTACTCCGGCCGGTGGAATTCTACTGATCAGATTCCCTGGAATGAATACAAAAGCGGCGACATCTCTCGCTGGGGTGCGATGGATAAATCCTCCGGCGCATGGGCTCACCGCTACAGTTTGTCGGGTGAATGGCGCAGCGCTGACGGTGATAACAGCACCTTGGTACAAGCCTATGTGATCAATAACTATTTGGATCTTTACTCAAACTTCGAGTACGGCGCCGATAGTCAATTTAACCAACGTGATAGCCGCGTGACGTCTGGCATTAATGCCTCGCGCACGCTCAGCATGAATGGCTTGGGAAAAGAAGCTGCCAATACTTTCGGCGTGCAAATTCAACACGATCAGATTCAGAATGGCTTGTTTAGTTCACGTCAACGTACACGCATTGCATGCCAAATCGGCGACCCGGCAGACCCTAGCGTCACTGAGCAATGCCGCAGGGACCGTATCGCGCAGAGCAGCATCGGGGTCTATGCCGAGAATCACGTGCACCAACGACTTCATCACTAGTCCCAAGTTGAATCTAGTCTTCGGCCCGTGGAGTAAAACCGAGTACTACTACAGTGCTGGCAATGGCTACCACTCCAATGATGCCCGTGGCGTGACTATTGGCAGTGGGATACGTGCCAATGGTTTAGTAAGGACCTTTGGACAGGAAGTTGGCATTCGCACCGAGATCATCGACGGTTTGCAGACTACCCTAGCAGTATTCCAGCTCGATAACGCATCGGAAATTATCTATATCGGCGACGCGGGCCGTACCGAAGACTCTGGACGGCGAAGTCGCCGCACGGGTTTTGAGTTCAACAATTATTTCAAGGCGAACAGCTGGTTGACCATTGACGCGGACTACGCGATTGCACGCGCACGCTTCCGTGATGCCTCTGATGAGGGCAACTACATTCCCGGCGCCGTGGAGGGCGTTGCCTCGATCGCCGCCATTGTGGATGATGGCGGAACCTACAGCGGTTCACTGCAATTGAGACATTTCGGGCCGCGCCCCCTGACGGGAGATAACTCGTTGCGGTCGAATGGCACGACCACACTGAACGGCAAACTTGGCTATCGCGTTAGTAACGATACCCGAATTGAATTGATAGGCTTTAATCTGCTGAACAGCCGACACTCTGCGATTGATTATGCTGTGGACAGTTACACGCCACCCGGCTCAACAACACCCTTACCTGACGGCACCTACCGAGTGTTTCACCCTATCGAGCCGCTGAACTTCCGAGTCATGTTGATCACTCGCTATTGATTGACTAGCCCCTATTGATCGAAAAGTAGCGAGCAGATCAATCCGTTGTAGCGAACAACTCAACTCAAGGCAGGATCAAACACGTAGGAATAAAAAAAACCCGGCTCATCTAGCCGGGTTTTTGTTTTTGAAGCGCGTAGATTAGTAATTACGCTGGTAATGCACGCGCCAGCCTTTGCGTTCTTCCGTATAAGACTGAGCATCGCTTTGGGTGTAGCGAAGGCCGACGGTATTGGATTTATCAATATCAAAAAGCACCATCGCATGAATACGCGTACTGCGATACAGCTTAGCTGTGTCAAACGAGTTCCGATAACGCGCCCCTACATCCAGCGCGAGCTTGTCTGACAGAGGTAACTTCAGCCCAGCGTCGAACGCATAGTGCGTGAAATGCGTCGTATCGTAATCAAATTTTTCTCCCAAACGAACCGAGACATACGGCAAGAAAAAAGCACCTACATCGAAGGACTGCTTGACCTTAAACTCAATGTTGTTTGTTAGGGCATTGGTTTTTGATGGGTCCGACACATCTTTAGCGCTTGCACCTACTTTCACCGAGAACTCAGTCTTCGATGGAGTCTTAACGCCCATCGTTAAGTTAACGTTGATATAGTCATTGGCCAAGGTGGAAGCATCCCGCTCCATGCTGGAATCGACCATCACATAAGGCTTGTTACGCGGCGCCTCTCCGCTATCGTCCCCAGCGAACACGGCGCCGGAGAGCGCCAGCAAGGTAAAGGCAAGCAGTTTTTTCATTTTATTATCTCCAATGTTGCGCTCAAGCGCAATTCGCATTGTCTGGGCACTTCCTCGCTAACCTAGACAAGTCTAGGCACTCCAAGGTGACCGGCCTTCAATGCGAACCGATTTTCTGGGCAATCTCGGCGGACCAACAGCAAGTATCCGCCCCAATTGTCGTTAGTCGTATTGTCGACCGTTACACCAGAAAAAACAGTCCGTAACGCGCGTAATAATCAGGAAGCCGCGTCTTTCAACATCTTGCGCGCTTCTTTCAGCAGTTTTAAGGCATCGGATTCACGGCCCTCGTCGTATAGCTTTTGCCCTTCAGCGCGCATGGTTTTTATTTTTTCCAGCTGGGCGCCCTGCAATTTGGTGTCGGTCATCATCGACTCAACCGCTTTCATTTCACATACGGTCGCGTTGGGGCAATGTGCAAAAGCGAGTGATGCAGAGCACAACAATAGTGTGGCGAGCAGGGACTTCATTGAACTTTCTCCTTGGGTGTTTAATTGTAATTATTGAAATAATTTAAGCGCTGCGTTAACAACTGAGCGCCATTATCCGCTAATCGCGTGGTGGTCTATTTTCTATAGTGATCGAAGGTGTCACAAGCCCTGACTCGTGAGGGTTTAGTGCCCCAGTAGCCTCACCTGCAAGTTTTCAATCAAGAAAATCTGGCTGCTCTTTGAGTATTCGCGCATATAGCGGCTGAAACTGGAACCATCCGGCATAGGGTGAACCGACGATGTCGTAGCTCTGCTGTGCAGACGCGGGCGCGATTGTTTTTAAAGGCTTGCCATGCGACGCTGCCTCGGCCAGCAGCTGCACCTGACAGCTACGCTCCATACAGATGTACCACCAGGCAGCAGCGTCAACCGTTTGCCCCGCAGTCAGGATGCCGTGATTCTGCAAGATGGCTGCTTTGTTGTCGCCAAGCGCACGGGCAATACGTACACCCTCATCAACATCCACCGCAACACCACCAAAATCGTCGTAGACCGCATGGTCGTTGTAAAACGCACAGGCATCCTGCGTGATGCAGTCTAGTGTTCTGCCAAGGGTAGACCATGCGCGGCCATAGGGCGAATGGGTATGCGCAGCGGCGTTCACATCCGGTCGCATGGTATGCACTGCGGAGTGAATCGCAAACGCAGCGCAATTCACCGGATAATCGCCCTCCACTACGCTGCCGTGGTGATCGACGCGAAGCAAATTGGAGACCTTAATCTGACTGAAATGAACACCGAATGGGTTCACCCAAAAGGTGTCGGTGAATTCGGGGTCGCGCGCCGTGATGTGCCCGGCCACACCCTCATCAAAACCAAACCGAGAGAACAATCGAAACGCACCGGCGAGCCGCTGCTTGCGGTGCAGTCGCTCTTCTTCGAGCGTGGCAAACGTCGGGATCGTTGGCAATGGTCTGGACTCACCATTACTCAACAGATGCTGGTTTAACTGAATGGCAGACAGCTCGGCGTGATCGTTCATCGTCTCCCCCATGGGCTGGGTTATGTTATTGGATCGATAATTTACTTTACCAACCCCGATGACGAATCCTACCCCGACAGCTGGTTTCCCGGAAAGCCGAATTTCTCCTGATACCTCAGCCCGCCGAGGGATCTTTAGAACAAAGCCATCGATTCCTGCAGCATATGACGGTAATCGTCGGGGCTGGCAAGACGAGGGTTGGTTTTGTGGGAGTGATCTGCGAGCGCACCCTGAATGATGTGATCGAAATGATCGCTGGACAAGCCCAGTGCGGCCAAGCCTGAAGGCAGGCCGAGCTGCTGATTGCGCTCAGTGATCGCCTGCGCGATCGCTTCAGCGGCAGAAGCTGCATCGTCATGTGCCGGTAAACCCATCGCCTGCGCCATGCGCTGCATTCTTCGTTCGCGCACGATGGATTCGGCTTGGGCATTGAACCGTATCACCGCTGGCAAATAGATCGCATTGAGCGTGCCGTGATGCAGCGCGTGATCGACCGCACCGGTGGCGTGGCTCAGCGAATGCACGCAACCGAGGCCTTTCTGAAACGCCATTGCTCCCTGCATGGAGGCACTCATCATCTGCAGTCTGGCCTCGGCATTGCTACCGTCGCGCGTCGCTAGTTCAATATGCGACCATGCGCGCGCCAGACCATCCAAGCCAATGCCATCAGCGGGCGGGTTAAACGCCGGCGCCATGAAAGTTTCCATGCAGTGCGCGATGGCGTCCATACCGGTGGCGGCTGTCAGTAACGGCGGCAGACCCAGCGTCAGATCGGGATCGAGTATTGCTGCCTTCGGCACCAAATTCCATGAATGGAAACCAAGCTTGCGGCCATCATCGACAATCACAATCGCACCTCGCGCGACTTCGCTGCCCGTACCCGCCGTCGTGGGTATAGCAATCAGGGGCAATACACGCTCGCTGATACGCGGCGAGCCACCTTCGATGGTGGCGTAACGCGTCATCGGGCCTTCATGGGTCGCGACGATCGCCACCCCCTTGGCACAATCCATGGATGAGCCACCACCGAAGGCGATTAAGCCATCACACTGATGCTGCTTAACGAGCGCAGCGGCCTCGCGCACTGCCGCCTCGGTTGGGTTATGCGGTGTGGCGTCATATACCGTGATTGATTCCAGCTTCGCGCTGCCGAGTAAATCCATTAACTTATCCATCACACCAGCTGCTCGAATACCCACATCGGTGACGATAAGTGGCCGACGAATACCGACCCGCGTACATTCCGAGGGTAGTTGATTGAGCGCGCCAGATTCAATGCTGACGTGAGTGAGATAGAAGATTTGTGGCATGGCGTTACTTTGCTATTGGCATTGAATTGAAAGGTAGAAGCGATACAGATTATTTGGATCTGAAATCGTCATTGAACTTCGCGGGGAATACCCTGAACAAGTCACAGAGGCGACGAACTGGTCATTTCTGGTGCAACGCAGTTCACCGCTACGCCGCCCGTATCGATTACTCGCTCGGACAACGCAAGAGACCCAACCGGTTCTAACCCAGTTGGGAAATGATGATGCCCGCCGATATCTCTGATTGGGCGAGGCTGGCGAGTGGAATTAGTCCGAATAAACAGAGCGCCAAATAGCCAGCTATTTGCGGTTTTGTCATATGAGCCGTATTAGATCTTTACCATCTGAAAATCGCGCTTGTTCCATCACTGTTCCTGAGGAGTGGAGAACTATCGTCTATATAGCCTACGCGCCGCATTCAATGCTGACATAGCTGGGTAGAAGATTTGCGACATAAAAGATTTCAATAATCCACTTAATGATTAACAAGATTCGCAGGCAAGCGCACTACTAACACCACGCTTATCAGCAAAATACCTGCGAATAGAATCAGGCTATTTTGTGAGTTACCCGTCAGATCGGTAATCCAACCCACCAGCGAGGTACTCACCATACCGCCAATATTACCGATCGAATTGATCAGAGCTAACCCCGCAGCTGCTGCGGCACCACTCAGGAATGTCGGTGGCACACTCCAGAATGCGGCTTGCGTCGTCGAGGCTGCCGCCGCGGTGATACTCAATACCAGCATGGTCAGTACCAGACTATCGAAATGCACCCAACTGACTGCCATGCCGATGGCCGTGACCGCGCACGGCAATGCCGTGTGCCAGCGACGCTCACGATGACGATCAGCATGCGCGTTATTCAGCAATGAAGCAACAATCGCACAAAAATACGGTATCGCAGTGAGCCAGCCGATTTGAACCGGATCGCTAATCCCATGTTGCTTGATCAGGGTCGGCAACCAGAAAATCAGGACATACACCGCACTAACGATGCAGAAATAGGCAATGCTGAGTTGCCACACTAACTTGCTACGCAGCGCGCTAAAAAATCCACTGTGCGCGTGATTGCGCTCGGCCTCACGGGCCATATCCGCTGCAATGATCGCTGCCTCTTTCTCGCTTAGCCAGCGCGCATCAGCCGGTCTGTCAACTAAGACTTTGAGTACGACGAAGCCAAGCACAATCGAGGGAATGGTTTCGATCAGAAACAACCACTGCCAGCCATGCCAACCACCTACGCCAGCAAATAACGCCAAGATGTAGCCCGACAAAGGACCGCCGATCACGCTCGACAATGGCACGGCGGTTAGATACAGCGCCAGCATTCGACCTCGCCGATCCGACGGAAACCAACAAGAAATAAAGTACATGGCACCCGGACTGAAGCCAGCCTCTGCCACGCCCAACAGAAAACGGAGAATGTAGAACTGAGTCGGCGTCTCTACAAATGGCATCAGCGCACCGATCAGCCCCCAGGTAATCATGATGCGCGCAATCCAAGCGCGAGCACCGATACGATGTAGTAGCGCATTACTTGGCACTTCAAACAGAAAGTACCCAAGAAAAAATACACCCGCGCCAAGTCCAAAAACGGTATTGCTGAATCCCAGATCGTCGAGCATGGTCAGCTTAGCAAAGCCGACGTTCACGCGGTCAAGATAGGCTGCAATCAGGCACAGGCAAAGCAAGGGCATGAAACGCAGCATGGCCTTGCGGTATACCGCATCGCGTTGCGCAGCATCGGAAGCTTCTTCGCCCAAGGGCGCGGTGGTATTTGGGCTCACGGGCCAGTCCTTTTTTAGTTTTTCTCGCCGTATTGGGATGCTCAGGTTGCTAACAGCGATGCTCGGGTAGACTCTGTCAACATACTCAAGACATTAGGCAAACTGGTGGGTCGGATTATTATCGCATTTCAGTATACGGCACCAGCTCGCAACATCCTCTAGATTTAGCATTCGTACGGATTATGACGACACCCTTAAAAACTACCGGCAACACCTGGCTGAACGAAATTTCCTCTGAAGGCGCTTTTGTACGAGCGGCGACCAGCTTCCGTGGCACGGTTTCGAAAGAATCGAGCCACCTGCACACTGCTGAGCCAAACCGCTATCACCTGTATGTATCGCTCGCTTGCCCTTGGGCACACCGAACGCAGATGGTATGTGCGCTCAAAGGCTTGGAAGATCTGATTAGTGTGGATGTTGTGCACCCCTACCTCACCGACAAGGGATGGTCGTTTGATACCGACTTCGACGCCGCTACCGGTGACAGAGTTAGTAGGTACAGCTTTCTACAACAGATCTATAGAGCCGCATCGCCCGACTATGCAGGCGTCATCACGGTGCCGGTATTGTTCGACAAGAAGCTTGGCACGATCGTGAATAACGAGTCGTCCGAGATTATCCGAATGTTAAATACGGAATTCAATGCCTTCGCGCGGCACCCGGAAATCGACCTCTATCCAGAAAATCTTCGTAGCCAAATCGATGCGGCGAACGCCTGGATTTATCCTAGCATTAACAATGGCGTCTACCGCAGCGGCTTCGCGCAAACCCAGCAAGCGCACGAAGAAGCAGTTAATGAGTTGTTTGATGCGCTTGACCGCGTTGAGCAGATACTCCAAGGGCAGCGATTTCTTTGCGGCGACGTTCTCACTGAAGCAGATGTGCGACTGTTCCCGACGCTGATTCGATTCGATGCGGTGTACCACACCCACTTCAAATGTAATCGCAAGCTGATTGCGCAATACCCAGCCATGCACCGTTACATGGCTAGCATCTATCGCCTTCCGGGTATTGCTGAGACCATTAATATGGAACATATTCGATTCCATTACTTCTTTTCTCATCGGCATATCAATCCTACTGGCATCGTGCCCAAAGGCCCCGATGTGCTTGCGGCGCTTTAATCAGGACTAAGGACCGCGGATTAATGATTAAGCGACTGCTACTCGCAATACCCGCCCTGCTCTTGCTCACGTCATGCGGGGTGGTGACTGAGCGAGGCATCTATGAAGGTATACGCGCCAACCAAAAAGCGCAGTCGCCCGTTGGCGCTGAGGGAGCGACCACGAAGCAAATGCCTGAATACGATCAGTATAAGAAAGACCGCGAGGGCGTTACGAACCGATGATTTGCTGAGATTCATTCATTCGCAAACCCGGCAAAGCTTCCGACGTCGTTGCCGTATGAACCAAAGATAAAAAATTCTAACGAGAGTCTTGCATGTCTGAACAACCCCCACGCCTGTGGAGCCCAAGTGCCGAGCGCGTCGCCCATAGTCAAATCAACCAATACCTGCAATGGCTGGCCGCAAGGGATCAGCACTTCACGGACTATCAGGCTTTGTGGCAATGGTCAGTAGACCATATCGAAGAATTCTGGGCGTCGATCTGGGAGTATTTTGATATCCAGTGTTCGGTGCCGTACCAGCAGGTCGTATCTAGTCATCAGATGCCTGGTGCTACATGGTTCGAAGGTGCGCGACTGAATTTTGCAGAGCAGCTATTCCGCTTCAATACCGACGCCGCAACAGCCAATAAAGATGCCATCGTTGCCGATTCAGAAACCCGTGACCGAGTCACGCTGTCATGGGGTGAAGTACGAGATCAGGTCACAGCAGTAGCGAACACCTTGCGTGCGCTCGGCTTCGGACCCGGTGACCGAGTGGTGGCGTACTTACCAAACACACCCGAAGCAGCGATCGCTTTTTATGCATGTGCCAGCATTGGTGCGATATGGTCGTCGTGCTCGCCTGATATGGGCGCCTCCAGCGTACTAGATCGGTTTCGGCAAATTGATCCCAAGCTGCTGATAGCTGTGGATGGCTATCGTTATGGCGGTAAAGCATTCAACCGGCTAGAAGTCGTGCAGCAGATGCGCGATGAACTTCCCACGCTACAGCACACGGTACTCCTGCCTTATCTTGATACGACGCTGAATGTTAACGCTGCGCTGCCCGGTGCGATGCGCTGGCAAGATTTATTCACCCATCCAGCAGCGCGAGCGAACCCTATTCGTTTTGAGCAGCTACCGGCAGATCATCCGCTCTGGATACTCTACTCGTCCGGCACTACCGGTATGCCAAAGCCCATCGTGCATGGCCATGGTGGATCATTAGTAGAGTGTCTGAAGGGCAATGCGCTCTCGCTGGATCTTGGTGAGGATGATCGTTTTCTGTGGTTCAGCACCACCGGCTGGGTGATGTGGAATTGCCAGATCACCGGCCTGCTGGTGGGTGCGACGATCTGCATCTACGATGGCAACCCCGGTTACCCCGACTTATCGAGGCTGTGGAAGTTTGCGCAAGATATGCGGCTGACTTTCTTCGGCGTCGGCGCGGCTTTCTTTGCAAATTGCATGAAAGCGGGCATTGAGCCACGCAAGATCGCTGATCTTTCATCATTGCGTAGCGTTGGTTCGACGGGATCACCGTTGTCCGATGAAGCGTTTCATTGGATTTATCAGGAGATACATTCCGATGTACTGCTGGCATCCATTAGCGGCGGCACGGATGTGGCAGCGCCGTTTGTCGCCTCATCGCCGCTGCTGCCGGTGTATGCCGGCGAGATGCAGTGTCGCTCGTTGGGAGTGGCGGTACATGCGCTCGATGAGCAAGGTGAGCCGGTGATGGATGAAGTCGGCGAACTGGTTATCACCAAACCAAATGCCAAGCATGCCGCTGTTTTTCTGGAATGACCCGGGTAACAAGCGCTATCTGGACAGCTACTTCGATCACTACCCCGGCCTGTGGCGACATGGTGACTGGATAAAGATTACGCCACGAGGTGGCGCAATAATCTACGGGCGCTCTGACGCGACTATCAATCGTTACGGTATTCGGATGGGCACTGCAGAGATTTATCGGGTGGTCGAAGAATTGCCAGAGGTGCTCGACAGCATGGTAGTCGACCTTGAATACCTTGGGCGCGAATCTTATATGCCGCTGTTTGTAGTGCTGCGCGAAGGCCATTCACTCGATGACAAGCTGAAGCAGTATCTGTGCGACAAAATACGCACGCGACTCTCAGCGCGTCATGTACCGAATGAGGTATTCGCAGCACCCGAAATACCACGCACACTGACCGGCAAGAAAATGGAGCTACCGATCAAAAAGCTATTGCTCGGCGCGCAGATCGACAAGATCGCTAATCCTGATGCAATGAGTAATCCGGGGTCGCTACAGTGGTATGCGGATTTTGCGAAGCGAAGAGGCTAAGGCCACATCACCACTATTAACCGCCTGCCTTTCTCCGTTACTGTATATTGGTATCCACTTTATCTGGCCACTCTGATACTGTCTTTATATCCATGCATATTCATTTTGTAATCATCGATACCGCTACAAAATGTAGTAGCGAACCACCTCGGGATAATCACACCGCCTCTGGCGATTTCCTAACAGCCAGAGTTATCGAATCAAGAACGGGTATATTGCCTAGCGCTGTCGCCGAGGGCAACGTCATATTTGCAGTTCGGTCTAAAGACGAAGCTCAATGCAGAGCAATTTCGACTGCCATCCTTGACATTAACAATATCTGGATCGCCGGGGCATTAAATCACCGGGAAGCTGGGGGACACGCTGTCAGAGCAAGCGGCAACTGGCAGCCAAATGATGATGCTAGTCCTGCAAGCGAGACCGAATATGTCTATGTTTACGCAAAACCTGCGACTGCTCAACTACTGGATATTTCAAACATTTTTTACATAGGTAGAGGCATAAACAATCGATGGCTGAGTCACGTTCGAGACTCAGAGGACTACCGATTGAACACAAATGAAACGGATCCATTGGATACGCTGAAGTTTCAAACCATCGAACAAACCTTGGAGCTGGCAGGTGTAGCAGAATCATCCTCTTCAGCTAGAAGGGACTGGGCCCGCAAAAATCTTGTCCGGCGTATAGCTCACTTTACGGGCGAATTTTCGAGAGAGCAATCTGAGGCGGTTGAAAACTTCCTTATCAATTACTGGATCGGTGTCTTTTATTTAGCGAATAAGACACGAGGAAACAGCCAACTCAATGATGCTGAGTGGATTAGCGATCCTAGACTCATTCGGCAAAAGGAACCATGGGATAACATTGTTCGAATTTTCTCGGAAGGAGGATCAGTCACACAGGGGCCATTAAATCTTCTCTTGCGCGAAGAGCTCAATAGCATGTTTACCGCAGGCCCCGGCAATTGGAGCCCATCGCCAATTTTTGATGATGGAGGCACCTCCTCAACGCGTTTAGTTCCCGTCGATCCGCGTTTCAGCACGAACAAGACTGACGTATTTGCGAACTACCATATCGTTAGACGCGACGTTCCTCTGCTCAAATTACACCTTAAGATGGGTAAAAAAGACACGGGGGCAGTTATTAATATACGGCCACTCGATGGTGATCATAAGAATTTCGAGAAAAAGATAGCAGGTACCTTTTTCAGTGGAGCGGAAGTTGCAGCCAAACCCTTTATCAAGGCTCCCGGCCCTGATGCCTATTTCAAGCCATGCGCGGACCCATCCGGAAAAAAACAAGTCGACGTCCCTTTTGATCTACGCCAACCAACCCACGCCAACCTGATTTCTGAAGGTGCTCCGATATTGCAGGGCGGGCGATCGCGAAGAATGACATTAAGCGAGGCGCTTCAAGAAATCCTGACCATCGTTCACGAAAGTCAAGCTGCCGGACAATAGCAAGGGACTTGAAAAACCTTGCTCAAGTTTCTTGATAGGCCGCATTTGCGGCTGCCAACTGTGCCGCGATATCACTACGCAAGTCCAAAGGTCCCAAAACAACGATGTGCTTCCCGTGAGATAAGATCCACCAGCGTAGCTCCCAGTTCATGTCAATATCAACTTCCAGTCGATACCATGCTGCATCCGATGTCGGTTGAATTATCTGCGTTTCATTGAGTGGACTTTCTTCGAGTCTTACCGCGATATCCGCAGAAGTATTGGCAATAAGTCGTATTTTCCCCTCCCAACCAAATCCCGGCTGGCTGTCAATTGACTTCTCAAGTTCTATGTAATCGGTAGTCTGTCGCTCCAAAATCTCTGCTTCGGTGATGCGATGAACGGCAAACCGCCGATAGCCTGATAGTTTCTCATTCTCGGTCGTCTGGCCGGCAAGCGCTTTCAATTGATCCCGAGTAGATGCAATTAGATAGAGCCGAGCATCGCCGTGCTGAACAAGGCGAATAGGATCGACGTCAATTACGATTGGATCGAGCCGCTGCCGCTTCCTTTCAACGGACATGTAACCAATTCGCAGCTTTCTTTTTGAGCGTAGCGCCTCAAATACTGCGTCTTGTACCTTAGGACTGACTGGCGGGGGCTTCTCTACCCAGACCCGGTTGACCAGCTTCAGCATCCACAGCGGACTATCTTGCTGCAGCGTCCCGAAAGGACGTGCATTAATGAGCATGTGCTCAGCACGCTGACGGCTCACATCAATATGCTGGCGGAGATGCGGTGGAAGCAAAGGCTCAAGTAACTGTGAGGCTAGACACACCATTGCAGCCTCGTAGTCGGATAGCCCACTTTTATTTAGCGGCGAACTCTCCTTGAGTCGCCAGTAGGTCAAGCCAGTCTCACCGCTTCGTATAGCCTCAACTTGTGAGGGCGTCTGATTTTCCATTTGCCGCAGGTATTTGCGGACAGTTGTCAGAGATGGTGGACTGTCTTGGTGACGAAGTGCCCGACAAATCTGCTCCGAAGTCATGGCCTTGGCATGGGTCGCCTGATCCGGCAGCAGAGATAACGGTGCATCCCTCAAAGCAAAGAGGATTCGCAGCATATTCGGGTAAGTCTCTACACCCGCCCTACGGTTGGATCTGCCTACTTTCTTGGCTTCATCGCCGGAGGCTGACGGCTCTTGGACATTATCCATTTGAAATTTTTCTAGAAAGTCTCTTGGCGATTCTATTTAGCGCGCCTTGGATGGCCCAATGACCTGCCACCAATTAACCTTAAGCCACATCATGCCAATTCAGCTTACACCATGTATCAGCACGTCCCGAGGTCCCGGTCGGGGCAGCACCGTCGCGGCCTGCGTTACTCGCGCCAATGCCTTCGCCATTGTCTATCGAACAACAAAATATGCACATGCATGCCTGCAACGTAAGGTAGACGGAAGATCGCTTGCCCCTGCTCATGGTTCGCGGGGATGCCAATGACCCATCTGACAGAAGACGCTTTCTCGAGCATCGACACCGCACTCAGTGTCGGATCGGTGTCCGAGGAATACGAATGGGTGGCAAGACACGCCGAAATCTACTTTGGTATGCACGATGCCTTCCCGACCAAACAGCGACTGGTAATCCGAGAAGAGCGTGCCTACGACCAACTACTACTTGAGGTCCCGGATATCGGAATTCGCGAGTACTGGTTCGATATCAGTAGCTTCTATCAATAATCTTATTTCAGGAAAATCAATGAATCTTAATGAAAAGATCCCAGATTTCGATTTTGATCCGGAGTTTGATTCTACTCCGGAAACACTGCACAACGCCGTTCCGGGCTTTGAAGAGGTATGTCGTCGCTGGGCATTAATCGCATTAGGCTCGTTAGGTGGGGCTCAGCAAATTCTACGGCACTCGAATTGCGTCAACCCATCACTACTAGAGGCGCTCAGTATTCCGACAACCGATAGCGATGGTACTTATGATCGTACCAATGCCATGAGTATGATCCGTGAAGCATTACAGCAAGTACAAAAAAGCGAAATAATCTGGCCGACAGATTCGGCCTTGCTTAAAAATGTGCGCTGCTTGACGACCATGCTGAGACTCGGCCGCGCGGAAGAGGCGCTACTTACCTTAGTGGTGCTTGAAAGGCAGGATACCGTGTTGAGCCAGGCACTGGATACGCTTGGTTCAATGAATAATAGCCGCCTGTACGATGTACTTTGCCAATTGCTACGGCTACCTGAAATCGAAGTACGGGCAGCTTTATCTCCGACTTCACGTCTATTTCGTACCGGCTTGCTGCGTATTGATAGCCGCATTTACAGCTTCGAACACAAAATAGATCTAATCGCAGGACTGTCTGAAAAGATGATTCAATCGCATACGACACCATACGCGATGTTCTCGAACAGCTTCATTATGTCGAAAACTGCAAACCTCGCGGTGGAAGACTATTCCCATGTCCGGGATAACTTGCAGTATCTGAAGTCCTTTTTATCGAAGGCTATTCAAGATCGCAGCGTTGGAGTAAACATCCTTGTTTATGGGCCTCCGGGTACAGGTAAAACTGAACTCACACGTACTCTTTCGCGTGAGCTACAAGCAATCCAATTCGAGATCGCGACGGAAACCGAGGAAGGTAGCTGTCTGACTGAAGCAGATCGCCTCAATTCATATCAGCTCTCGCAGAATGTTCTTTCGAGCAAAGAGCGCACCATCCTTTTATTTGACGAAGTCGAGGATATTTTTTCAGCTGGCGACGGTCGCGAGTACCGCCGACGCGGCTCTCGCCCGAACATCAACGGACGAAAAGCTTGGGTAAACAAAGTACTTGAGGGTAATCTGGTACCGACGTTCTGGGTTTCCAACGATATTTCTGATATCGATCCGGCCCACCTGCGTCGGTTCAGCTTCCACCTCCAACTTGGCATCCCGCCGCGCAGTGTTCGCGAGCGGATCGTCACCCAACATACACAGCGACTCAGTCTAAGTAAGGACTGTATTCGCCTATGAATCGCCCCGGGTTTACTAGACACTTCCTAGCCTATAAATTTAGGCCTTCAAGGGGGTGTCATGAGTGGGAAGCGATATACCGAGGAATTTCGAATTGAAGCAGTCAAGCAGGTAACAGACAGGGGGCATCCGGTCG
>JAPLQC010000001.1 GCA_026399895.1 Burkholderiales bacterium | reverse complement strand
TCGTCAGATGAATTTCCAACCCAGCGCACGGCCGGCATCCAGCGGTACCAATACCGTATCGCCGAGGGTAAGTTCATCCGGAATCACCCACTCGCGCTTTTGTAGTGTGACCTGCTCGGTGTTTCTCGGTAAGCGGTAGAAGTCTGGGCCGAACAGGCTTGCAAAGCCTTCCAACTTGTCGAGCGCGTTTACGGCTTCAAATACCTCGGCGTACAGCTCCATGGCATGCAGCGCCGTGTAGCAACCAGCGCAACCGCAAGCATGTTCTTTCAGACCCTTGGGGTGGGGTGCTGAGTCTGTGCCAAGAAAAAAGCGCGGGCTACCCGAAGTAGCCGCATCAACCAAAGCCTGCCGGTGCACCTCACGCTTGAGGATAGGTAAGCAGTAATAATGGGGTCGAATGCCGCCTTGGAAAATAGCATTCCGGTTGTACATCAGATGGTGTGCCGTAATCGTGGCAGCAATCTCACAATCAGCATCGCGCACATAGTCAACAGCGTCTTTGGTCGTAATGTGTTCGAACACGACGCGCAGCGCAGGCAACGATTTTCTGAGGGGTTGCAATATCCGGTCAATGAACGCTGCCTCGCGGTCGAATACATCTACCTCATGATCCGTTACCTCACCATGAATTAACAATGGCAAGCCAGTCTCTTGCATTACCTCGAGCGTACGCATGCACCGCTGAATATCGGTAACGCCCGCATCTGAGTTGGTGGTGGCACCTGCAGGGTACAGCTTGACGCCTTTCACGAATCCGCTCTCGGTAGCGCGTCGGATTTCATCGGGCGGCGTGTTATCCGTCAGATAAAGCGTCATCAGCGGTTCGAATTTCATACCCTGCGGCACGGCAGCGAGGATGCGATCACGGTACCCTGCTGCCATCGCAGTGGTGATCACCGGCGGCTTAAGGTTCGGCATCACAATGGCACGCGCAAACTGGGCAGCCGTATGCGGAACCACATCAGCAAGTACAACGCCATCGCGCAAATGGACATGCCAGTCATCGGGACGTATCAGCGTCAGCGTGCTTTGATTCGACATAGACTATGTAAACAGTTTAGTTAAACGGATTTTACCGGACACTTACCCGGCACCCACGGCGATCGCGCTGTCTGGCAACTCTTGGGTATCGGCTTCTGTTGTGCGAGCCTGCTGCCGCTCCCACATGTCGGCATACATACCACGCGCTGCCAATAACTCGGCATGAGTACCGCGCTCCACGATTCGACCCTGCGACATAACGAGAATTTGTTGCGCATCGGCGATGGTTGATAGACGGTGGGCGATAACGAGGGTCGTGCGATTTCGGGCAATGTCCTTTAATTGCGCTTGTATAGCCTGCTCTGCTTGGGAATCTAGCGCAGAGGTCGCCTCATCGAAGACTAAAATCTTCGGGTTTTTCAGTAAGGTACGCGCGATCGCGACGCGCTGCTTCTCGCCACCCGATAGCTTCAGACCGCGCTCGCCCACCATGGTCTGATAACCATCCGGCAGGCTCAAGATGAAGTCATGGATATACGCTGAACGAGCGGCCGCTTCAATATCGCTCTGTGCAGCACCTGGCTTACCATAGGCGATGTTATAGGCAATCGTATCGTTGAATAGTACTGTGTCCTGCGGGACAATACCAATCGATTGCCTGAGCGAGGTCTGCGTGACCTCACGGATATCCTGACCATCAATCAGGATTACACCACGATCGACATCATAAAATCGGAATAAGAGCCGAGCGAGTGTAGATTTTCCAGAGCCACTATGCCCGACAACCGCCGTGGTGGTACCTGCAGCAACACTAAAGTCAACGTCAAACAAGATCTGTCGCTTCGCCTCGTAGCTGAAGTCGATATGCTTAAACTCCAACTCAGCACGATCCACTTGTAAGGCAAGTGCCGCTGGCGAATCTGCCACCTCCCGATTTTCATCGAGCAGTTCAAACATCCGCTCGATATCTGCCAGACTTTGCTTTAGCTCGCGATAAATCACCCCTAGGAAATTAAGCGGGATGTAGAGCTGAATCATGAAAGCATTTACCAATACTAAATCGCCCAGAGTCATAGTTCCCGCAATAACGCCCAAGGTTGCACGCCAAAGAATCAATGTGACCGCGGTTGCAATGATCAGTGATTGGCCGGTATTCAGCAGTGACAAGGAATTCTGAGATTGCACTGCCGCACGCTCAAACCGCTGCAGACCCTCGTCATAACGCCGGGCTTCATACTCTTCATTACCGAAGTATTTGACAGTCTCGTAATTGAGCAAGGAATCAATCGCACGCACATTGGCTTTTGAATCCAGATCATTCATGGTGCGGCGAAAATTCGTGCGCCACTCAGTCACGAGCACCGTAAAGAGAATATAAATGGATAGCGCTGTGATCGTGATTACAGAAAACCAGATGTCATACTGCAATGAGAGATAACCCAGCACCAGGGATATCTCGACCAGGGTAGGCAGTATCGAGAACAGCGTGTATGAGATAAGCGTCGAGATGCCGCGCGTACCACGCTCGATGTCGCGGGTAACTCCACCCGTCTGACGGTTGAGATGAAACCGCAGTGAAAGTGCGTGCAGATGACGAAACACCTTGAGCGCGATATTGCGCACAGCGCGCTGCGTCACGCGCGCGAAAAAGAACTCCCGCAACTCAGTGAATACTGTGGTCGATAGCCGCAACAAGCCGTAGGCGACAAGCAGCGCCATTGGTAGCACAAGGACCGCGTTGGCTGACTGCGGGGAGACCGTCAAGCTATCAACGATCTCCTTCAAGATCATGGGTATGCCGACGTTGGCCATTTTGGCCATTACCAGACAGGCCATCGCAAAGATTACGCGCCACTTCCATTCCCATAGGTAGGGCAGCAAGGTTTTTAGGGTAGCCCAGTCGTTGCGCGTGGACTGGTTTGCTGGCGGGTTAGATTGACTAAATGAGCGATGTCGCATTCAGATTCGGCCACGGGCGGTGGCTAGGTTATGCTTGTTATGCTTGGTCCGCTTGACCAAAGCGTGAGATTTTATCGCGCCCCGTACTGCGCTTCAGGAGCCAATATGCAGGATACCGAAAACAATCGATTGCCGGACGGAATGCCCACGCTTCGGGTCATGCCGATGCCCGCTGACGCCAACATTCATGGCGATGTGTTTGGCGGCTGGATTATGTCTCAAGTCGATATTGCCGGCGCAATTCCTGCGGTTCGACGGGCTAATGGCAGAGTCGGTACGGTGGCGGTTAATTCGTTTTTATTCAAGCAGCCGGTATTTGTGGGAGATCTCCTCTCGTTCTACGCGAGGATCATCAAGACCGGCACCACCTCAGTCACGGTGAATGTCGAAGTCTACGCTGAGCGTAACCGCTTGCAGGCGGAGATTGTCAAAGTGACTGAGGCAACCCTAACCTATGTGAAAGTCGGCGACGATCGCCGGCCACTTGCCCTACCTGCGTTGGAGAATTTGCGAGACTGAGCCGCGCTTGCTCGCCTGAGGACTACGCCAACTAGCGAAGGGTTCAGGGCATTCGTCTGCCATCGCGAATCTAAAGTTCAAACTCAAACCCAAATTCAAAGTTTGTCGATGTCGAATGCTAGCTTTATGCCATCGCATCCCGCAATTCGCGACGCAAAATCTTGCCGACATTCGTCTTTGGCAACTCACTTCGAAACTCAATCTGCTTGGGCCGTTTGTAAGCGGTTAACTGCCCATTACAAAACTCGATGATTTGATCTGCGCTTAAGGAAGGATCGCGCTTCACTACGAATAGTTTTACTGCCTCACCCGTATGTTCATCAGGCACGCCGACAACAGCGCATTCCAACACGCCAGGATGCATGGCGACGATTCCCTCAACCTCATTTGGGTATACGTTAAATCCGCTCACTATCACCATGTCTTTCTTGCGATCGACGATACTGACATAGCCATGCTCGTCCATGATGCCGATGTCGCCTGAACGGAAATAACCCTCGCGCGTCATGACGCGCGCTGTCTCCTCCGGCTTTTCCCAATAGCCTTCCATCACCTGCGGACCGCGAATTGCGATCTCCCCGGCTTCGCCGAGTGGTAGCTCATTGCCCGCATCATCTAGAATGGCAATATCGGTGGAGGGCAACGGCAAGCCAATCGTGCCGGTAAATTCGTCTGAGTCCGCAGGATTTGCGGTTGCCACTGGCGCCGTCTCCGATAATCCATAACCTTCAATGATGCTCTTGCCAGTCACGGCGCGCCAGCGATCATTTACGGCCCTTTGTACAGCCATACCGCCGCCATTACAGAGTTTCAAATGGGAGAAATCTAATTTGGCGAAATCGGGATTATTCAGCAGCGCGTTGTACAGCGTGTTCACCGCTGGCAGCATGTTGAACCGATGCTTGCCAAGCTCTTTGACTAAGCCTGGTATATCGCGTGGATTAGGTATCAGAATGTTCATACCACCGACGCGCGTACCCATCAGGCAGCATACCGTCAGAGCGAAGATGTGATAAAGCGGTAACGCACAAACGAAAACCAAAGACTCAACCTTGGGTGGCTTATCCATCGCCGGCTGCAACCATGCTTCATTTTGGAGAAGGTTGGCGATCACATTTCGATGACTGAGCATCGCGCCCTTCGATAAACCAGTGGTGCCGCCGGTGTACTGCAAGAAAGCAATGTCATCATGGCCGAGTGATGCCTGCTGAAAACGGAGTGACGCACCCTCGCGTAAAGCCGTATTGAATTTGACGGCTTGTGGCAACGAGAAATCCGGCACCATCTTTTTCACATTGCGCACTACAAAATTCACCAGCAAGCCTTTGGCGGTACCCAGCATTTCTCCCATGCTGGCCAAGACGACTGTTTTTACACTTGTTCGGCTAATTACCTTTTCGAGGGTATGCGCAAAATTCTCAAGAATGATGATGGATTCAGCGCCAGACGTGTGCTCCAATTCTCGTGGCGTGTAGAGCGGGTTCACGTTCACCACCACATAGCCAGAACGTAGTACTGCCGCCAGTGCGATCGGGTACTGCAACACATTCGGCATCATCAGTGCCACCCGGGCACCGCGCGCGAGACCCTGAGACTGTAGCCACGCACCCAGTTGCTTTGACAAGGTATCGACTTCGGCATAAGTCATAAACTTGCCCATACAGCTGTAGGCTTTACGGCTGGCGTATTGCGTGAAGGCCTCGTCCATTAACTGCACCAGAGATCGGTAGCGGGTGTAGTCAATTTCAGCTGGCACGCCAGGGGGGTAGGAAGGAATCCAGATTTTCTCCATAAGGCACCCTGTTCTTCTGAATGGCCAGGTTTTTTCACTGGCTGTGGGGTATCGCCGCGATTGGCGCTTCGATTTTTATTTTGATGGGATCGTAGCTGAATCTTTCAGCCTTGTCTGCTTGATCGGTATACCAATCTGGTAGCCGCTACCGGGTATCGAAAACAATAGCCGGTAATAGCCAGTTAGAGCCAATGATAGGCGGCCGGTCTTAGCTTTTTTAGATGGCTGGAATTACTGCGCTGCAGCAGTTGGCGCCGCGGCATCTGGCTCTTTCTGCGCAGGGGCCAGTGTTTGGATCGAGGATGGTGTAGCCAACAACATGGCTAATTGCTCACGTCGCCTTGCCTTGTCTTGTTTCGCCATCGCTTGGACATTCGCATAGAATTTTTTCATGCTGCCTGACTTCGCATGCAGGGCTTGAAACGCCGGCACCAGCTCCTCGTAAGTCGCAACCAGGACAAAGTGGGCGTTGGTGATCGGTTCAGCAAACCACTGGTCATATCCGGAGTAGCCACCCCACTTCTCGTCTCTTATTTGATGATAGGCCTGCTTGAGTGAAGTAATTACCAGGGCTTTTTGGTTTCGCTTTTCATCGTCGCTGATATCGGTCGCAAAAACTTCTTCAAGTCGCTGACGATGCTGCGTTAGGAGGTCAATAAAGTCTCGTTTACGTTGACGGAATTCACGGTAGCGCTCGCGGCTATCCGGGTTGCCGTGTTTATCGAGCCATTGCTCGACACCGATGCTTTCGACCGTGGTGGCAAATGACTCATTGAATGGGGTATCGCCTGGCGCATAAGCGACCTGGTGCGCAAGCTCATGAAATAACATGCGCGCCACCTCTGCTTCAGGATAAGCAATGAACGTAGATAGCACCGGATCATTAAACCAGCCCAGTGTTGAGTAAGCGGGCACGCCCGATACGCGCACTTCATAACCCTGACTACGCAAGTCATGCGCGAAACGCTGCGCATCTTCTTTACGGTAATAGCCGCGATAATCCACGCAACCGGCAACTGGGAAACACCACTGAACCGGTTTCATTGATAGCTCCGGGGTTGCGATCACGTTCCACACCACATAGGGCCGGTTCAGTTCAGCGTATTTGGTGTAGCTACCGTTATCCGGCAGCTCCAATTCTTGCACAGCGAATTTTCGGATTTGCTTCGCCCGGGTGAGGCGCTGCTTCAGCTGGTCGCTGACGTTGGGGTCGGCCAACCATTGATCGATGGGCTTGGCACTCGCCACAAGCCCGAGCTGACCTTGAGTCGCCTGCGCATAGTAAGAAAGCTGAGCGCAGCCGGTGCTAGTCAGTACAAGACTGATGGTGAAAAGTCTGACTAGCCATCGCCTCATTGGGGTGCCGTTGGTGCGTTGTCGAGTTTTTCGACTTCAACTAGTACATCATAAAAAGTGGGGGCGCGGCCCATGTCAGTTAAGCGCTGACTGGTGAGCTCATTAGCGTTCTTATGATCAGGGGCGAGTTTTTTCCACCAAATGGAAGGCGCAACAACCAAGCCGCGACGTGCGGCATCTGTGACTCGGACCTTTAATCGCATCTCTCCGCGCTGATTGAAGGCACGCACCATTTCGCCGTTGGTGATTTGGCGTGTGTGCGCATCTTCAGGGTGCATCTCCAAGTGGGGTTCGCCCTCGGTATCTCGTAAGCTTTTTACATTCACGAAGCTAGTATTCAAGAAATTCCGCTGTGGTGGTGAGATCATCGCCAGCGGGAATCGTTTCGCTAACTCGGGCGCAGAAGCCAAAGATTCATAGGGCGGTATGTACGTTGGCAGCGGATCAAGTCCGTCTTGTTTCATTCGTTCGCAATAAAACTCGCACTTGCCAGACGGCGTTGGGAAGCCGCCTTTGGCGAATGGCGCAGGAGGCATTTGCAGCTTAACCCAGCCGGCTTGTTTCACCTTTGCCCAATCATATCCAGGGGCAGTTTTACTGGCCGGATCGAACGCTTGCGCGGCGAGATCGTCATCGCTGTCGGAAAAGCAGGGCTCGGAAAATCCCATTTTTTCTGCCAACAATCGAAAAATCTCGCTATTAGGTTTTGCCTCGCCGAGTGGTTTTATCGCAGCATTGTTTGCCACGATGTATAAATGTCCATAAGTTGCATGGACATCGACATGCTCGAGCTGAGTCGTCGCAGGTAGCAGTATGTCCGCGTAGTCAGCGGTATCTGTTTTGAAATGCTCGAGCACCACGGTGAATAAATCTTCGCGCGCGAACCCCCGCATCACTTTTGCAGATTCAGGCGCGACTGCCACCGGGTTGGCGTTGTAAACAATCACCGTCGATAGCTTGGGTCCGAACTCGGGCGATGTCTCTCGCAGCAAGTCGTCACCGATAGTGCTCATGTTGATGGTTCGACTTGGCCGTGAGGAATCAGTTGGGGTTAAATCCGGCCGCTCCAGCACTTGCGTTTGCTTTGGAAAGCTGTCGCCGGAGGAGAGTAATACGCCGCCTGCCGGATGGCGCCATGCGCCCACCAAAGCAGGCAGGCAGGTGATGTTGCGAACTGCCATGCCACCACCATGACTACGCTGCACTCCATAGTTCAACCGAATGGCAACTGGCGCACCCTGCTGTGCTGTCGTGCCATACAGGCGCGCCAGCGTTTCAAGTTCATCGACACTGATTCCGCAGGTGTCTGCAACCCGCTCTGCATCCCATTCGGCGACTCGTTGTTTCAACTGATCAAAGCCGAATGTGTATTGCGCGATGTAATCATGATCAAGCAAGTCATCTCGGATTAGGATATGCATGATGCCGAGCGCCAGGGCACTATCGGTACCCGGAAGTGTGGCGATATGGTGCTGACATTTTTCTGCGGTCAGTGAGCGATAGGGGTCGATCGCAACTAATACGGCGCCGCGCCGCTTAGCCTCTTGCGCCTTCATCCAGAAATGCAAGTTGGATCCAATCGGATTTCCGCCCCAGATGATGATCAGCTTCGCGTTTTCGAATTGCTCTGTGTCCGTCCCGATTTTTGCGCCCATGGTGTAGCGGTACCCGGCACTTCCGGCAGACGAACAAATGGTTCGGTCGAGCTTTGAAGCTCCCAGCCTGTTAAAAAATCGCATGGCCATTGATTCACCTTGCACGACGCCCATCGTTCCTGCGTAGCTATAGGGCAGAATGGCACGCGGGTCTTTGGCCGCTTCGTCGTGCAAGCGGTCAGCGATACTCGACAGCGCTTCGTCCCAGCTAATGCGCTCGAACTGGCCGCTTCCCTTTGGACCAGTTCTTTTCATGGGGTGCAGCAGGCGTTCAGGATGGTAAGTTCGCTCCAGATACCGCGAGACCTTGGTGCACAAAACACCCGCGGTATTCGGGTGGTCAGGATCTCCCTTTATCTCGACGGCTTTATCGCCTTCCACAGTTACCAGCATGGCGCAGGTGTCGGGGCAATCATGCGGACAGGCCGCGCGGATGGTACGGGTGAGCATGATTTTTAGGCGAAATAAGATTATCGATTCGGCAAGCTGTGCACTAGCCGAGCTAAGGTTAATATTACACATGCTTTGTCGTACAACATTCTTCCACTCTTTCAAAGAACGCCATGAAGCTGATTGAACCTATCCTGCAGTTTCACGACGAACTCAAGCAAATCCGCCGCACGATTCACGCGCATCCAGAGCTTGCGTATGAAGAAACGCAGACTTCACAACTAGTTGCGCATCAGTTGGAGGCTTGGGGTATCCCAGTAATTCGTGGCCTTGGTGGGACCGGTGTGGTTGGCGTTATTCGGGCCGGGAGCAGTTCGCGCGCAGTTGGCCTGCGCGCAGACATGGATGCACTGCCACTGCAGGAACATAATCAATTCGCACATCGCTCTCAGCTTGACGGAAAGATGCACGCCTGCGGCCACGATGGGCATACCGCGATGCTACTTGGGGCTGCGCATTATCTGTCCCAGCATCGGGATTTTGACGGGACGGTGTATGTCATTTTTCAACCCGCTGAAGAGGGCCGTGGTGGCGCTAAGGCGATGATGGATGATGGTCTGTTCGAGCAATGTCCGATGGAGGCGGTGTTTGGAATGCACAACTGGCCGGGCATGCGCGCTGGGACTATTGGTGTCGTGCCGGGGCCAATGATGGCTTCTTCCAATGAATTTGAATTAACGATTCATGGCAAAGGATCGCATGCGGCTCAACCGCATCGAGCCGTTGATCCCGTTATGGTCGCGGTGCAGATTGCACAGTGCTGGCAAACCATCGTTTCTCGTAATGTTAGTCCGTTGGATTCCGGCGTGCTGTCGATCACACAGATCCATACCGGTAGTGCGACCAACATCGTGCCGGATTCAGCTTCGATGATTGGTACGGTCAGGACGTTCACACTGCCTGTTCTGGATCTGATGGAACAAAGAATGCGCGACATTGCCGCCCATACGGCGGCAGCCTTCGGGGCCACGGTGGAATTTGCATTCACTCGTAACTACCCACCGCTGATTAATCATCGGCCAGAGACTGAATTTGCACTTGGCGTGATGGCGGATGTGGTTGGCACCGACGGGGCTTTGTCGGATATCGAGCCGACCATGGGCTCTGAGGATTTTGCGTTCATGCTGCAAGAAAAGCCCGGCTGCTACGTCTTCATCGGCAACGGGGATGGTACGCACCGAGATCATGGCCACGGCTTGGGTCCATGCAACCTTCACAACCCAAGCTACGACTTCAACGACGACTTGCTACCCATTGGCGCAAGCTACTGGGTGCAACTGGCGAAACGCTTCCTGTCCGAAGCGCCGCTTCGCTGATTTAATTCTCACCGACCTGATCTTACCGACCTGATCTCACCAGCGGACGGGTGCGCTATAGAGGGCACCTGACGTTCGGCTAGAAACAGGCACTAGGACTGGTGCCGCTTCGCGTTCGCCGACCAAAAAAGAAAAACCCCCGACCAATCATGATCGGGGGTTTTCAGAATAATAGCCTGACGATGACCTACTTTCACACTGGTTGCAGCACTATCATCGGCGCGAAGTCGTTTCACGGTCCTGTTCGGGATGGGAAGGGGTGGTACCAACTTGCTATGGTCATCAGGCATAACTTGTAAAGCTGCCTGTGCGCCCTTTAACCGGCGACACAAACAACCCAATCTGGAAGAAGTAGAAGAACTACAAATTTTGGCGGGCGTGATGCACAAGTCAACTTGGCATTTACGCTGAATACTTGTCTATAACTATCAATGTTATAGGGACAAGCCGCACGGGCAATTAGTACTGGTTAGCTTAACGCATTACTGCGCTTCCACACCCAGCCTATCAACGTCCTGGTCTCGAACGACCCTTTAGGGGAATCAAGTTCCCGGGAAGTCTCATCTTGAGGCAAGTTTCCCGCTTAGATGCTTTCAGCGGTTATCTCTTCCGAACTTAGCTACCCGGCGATGCCACTGGCGTGACAACCGGTACACCAGAGGTTCGTCCACTCCGGTCCTCTCGTACTAGGAGCAGCCCCCTTCAAACGTCCAACGCCCACGGCAGATAGGGACCAAACTGTCTCACGACGTTTTAAACCCAGCTCACGTACCTCTTTAAATGGCGAACAGCCATACCCTTGGGACCGGCTACAGCCCCAGGATGTGATGAGCCGACATCGAGGTGCCAAACTCCCCCGTCGATATGAACTCTTGGGAGGAATCAGCCTGTTATCCCCAGAGTACCTTTTATC
>JAPLQC010000058.1 GCA_026399895.1 Burkholderiales bacterium | reverse complement strand
GTTATTGGGCGACAGATCGAGGATGTAGTACTTCATGATCCACGCCGGCACAATCAGCAGTGGCCGGCTGTACACCTGTTCGGTTTGTGGTGCGTACTGGATCAACTCCATCAGATGATTACGAAACACCACCTGCCCCGGTGTGACGGCAACCTCCACACCGGGACGGAAATGCTCACTGCCTTGCGGCGGATGCCCGCCGAGCGAGCGCTCCCAATCCTCAATAAGAAATTGCCAGCCTCTCCACAAATTCTGACCACCCTCGCGCCACGTCGCTTCCAATACTTCGGGATTGGTGCCGATGAAGTTAACCGGCGAGATGACATCCAGTAGCTGGCGCGAAGCGAATGAAGCTACTTGCTGGTGATGCTCGGACATCCCACCAATACCGGTGGTGGCGTTATGCCACCACTGCTGTTGCATCAAGAAGCTCTGATAGATCAGGCAGAATGGCCAACGCTGCCACTGCGGCGCATGGAAGCGGCGATCCTGCTCAAGTGGCTCAATGCATTGCTTGTTCTCATTCGCGGACAAGGTGCGCGATACATAAAGTAATAAGCGAATTGTTTTGCGCGCTGCTTTTTCCATCAGCAGCTGCTGCTTGCCGGGCGATGCCGAGAGGTGCACCAGCCAGTCTACCCATGCCAGCGCCATGCTACCCGGCGATATGAAACCAGTGAAATGCCCCATCAGCGCATGCACCATGCGGTCGGCAGGCGTTGGCTGATCGATGTCGTCGATGGTCAATCGCGAACTCCCGTACTGTCCGGCCCGATGCCCGCCAGAGCCGTCTTCGCGAAATTCAGATGCTGCGATGTCCATGCTCAACCAGTGTTTGAACACTACGCCATAGGGCGATGGCTCGGCGAAACCAACTCGACAAGGCAGAAGATCGACCAGCAAACTGTGGCAATAAACAGCCCCGCAAGCGGTAACGTGTACCTGCCATCAATATGCTGAGAACCATCAGCGGTGATAAAGCCATCCGCAGACGAGACCGATAAATGGTCAGCCGGAGTAAGCTGCGCGGCTCACCCAATAGTTGCGTCTTGTACCGATACCGCCCCCAAAGCAGATGGCATTCTCGCCCACCCGCGCGGATGCAATCACAGACCGACCAAAAGCAGCACAATATCCCGAGCCGGTAAGAAGATAACGCCGGGTCAGCCGCAGACAGCAGCATCACATAGTTGTCGCCAATACGGCACGCCAGCGAACCACCACAGATACGATCACCAATGCGTGCAATACCAATCAGTCCCGCATGACGAGCGAGTATCAATAGGCGCGCAGTTTCTCGCCGGGAGATTTCGGCACGCTTGCCACGCGCCGCCATACGGTCTCGCTTAAAGCGATGTAATTGCCGAATCACAGAACGTAACTCGTGCGCACGCATCTCAGCGACTGCTCGCACATCCCAGCTGAAATTAGGGAAATGCCGTCGCAAGCGATTGCCATAGCTGCGTAGTGTCTTACGAGTCGATTTACCGATTGAGGCCAGGTACTGATCAACGCATTGTGGTAGCCGGATCACATAGTTTTCAGAGAAGGCGTAGTGCTGCAGCGGCCATCCCGTTAACGGGCCTGACAGTGAGATTGCATTGAAGTGAATGGTCTTAACTTCGCGAAACTGCGCAAATATTGCACGACTGAATGCGTCCGCAACTGCCTGCTCCAAGCAGAACATTTCGGTCAGCACAAGGACCTGATCGAAACGCAATCGAAACAGCAGGACACCGACCACAAGGCCGTGCCGGTACCCAACCCAAGTATGGGGCACAGGCCCTGCAGGATCGCTCAGACTGAAATGCGAATACGATGCATACAGGCTGCCGTACAGACGATCGAGCGCTTGGGCTGCAAAGTCGGGGACGGACTGCTCATGGAATTCACTGACAATACCGCTTGCTTGCTCTGCATCCCGGTTGTGCGCATCCACACATGCCGGACTCGTCTTCAGCGCGGCTATCAGCAAACCATCCGACCCTTGCGCCATGCAACTCCCCGTGAACATAGAGGCGCATTGTCGATGCGAATGGTGCTTCGCTTATTGCGGGCTGCCAAACAGGCGTGGCGTCACTGCCGTTGCTCAAGTGATGGCACTAAGGAGATCGTAAGGCACGGCAATGCCGCCAATACCTCGAAGGGAATTTCACCGGCGGCTGCGGCTGCGGCTGCGTTCTCGTCAACGCCGGCGATGTTTTTTATGCGCTAGTGCAGTTCGGCGATCATCTCGATCTCGACACAACTCCCCAAAGGCAACTGCGCAACGCCGAACGCGGAGCGAGCGTGCTTACCGATGTCGCCAAAAATCTCGCCGATCAGCTCGGAGCAGCCGTTAGTGACGAGATGGTGCTCGGTGAAGTCAGGTGTGGAATTGACGAGGCTGACCAGCTTGACGATGCGACTGACCCGGCTGAGGTCACCACCGCAGGCAGCGTTCAAGGTAGCGATCAAATCGATGGCAACTGCGCGCGCCGCCTCTTTGCCCTGCTCGGTGCTCATGTCACGACCGAGCTGACCGACCCAGGGTTTACCGTCTTTCTTCGCGATATGACCGGAGATAAAGACGGTATTTCCCGTCTGCACGTACATCACGTAGGCGGCCGCAGGCGTGGCCACCGGTGGCAGATTGATATTCAGGGACTGCAACTTGGCGTTGATCGACATGGGGCGCTCCGGCATCACAAAAGGCGGCGCATTTTACCCTGCGGGGACTTGAATTCTGTGTCGCCGCCCACACTTGCTAGAAAATTGTTAGCTTTTTATCTATTCACCTGACCACCTGCGGCCAGCATTGGCCAAACTAATTCATTCAACGAGGACAACATGACCGTCGCAGAAAAACAAACTTTGGGCTTCCAAGCCGAGGTCAAGCAGCTGTTGCAGCTGATGATTCACTCGCTGTACTCCAACGAGGAAATTTTCCTTCGAGAGCTGATCTCAAATGCTTCCGACGCATCAGACAAGCTGCGCTTTGAGGCTATCAATAACGATGCGCTGTTCGAGGGCGATAGCGCACTCGGCATTACCATCGATTTTGACAAGACTGCGCGCACCATCAGTATCACCGACAAGGGTATTGGCTTATCCCAGCAAGAAGCAATCGAGCATCTCGGCACGATCGCTAAATCCGGCACAAAAGAGTTTTTCTCAAAACTCTCCGGCGACCAGCAGAAAGATGCTGCACTGATTGGTCAGTTTGGTGTCGGCTTCTACTCCGGCTTTATCGTCGCTGACCGCATCACCGTTGAATCACGCCGCGCAGGCCTGCCGGCTGATCAGGGGGTACGCTGGGAATCCGGCGGCGAAGGCGATTTCACGGTTGAAACCATCGACAAGCCCCATCGCGGTACCACCATCACACTGCACCTGCGTGAAGGCGAAGACGAGCTGCTTTCAGGCTGGCAGCTGCGATCAATTATCCGCAAGTACTCGGACCATATCTCGCTACCCATACAAATGCGTAAGGAAGAGTGGGATGAAGAGAAAAAAGAAATGGTCATCCGCGACGAGATGGAAACCATTAACCAGGCCAGCGCGCTGTGGGCACGCAGCAAGTCTGAAATCACCGATGAGCAATACACAGAGTTTTACAAGCATGTCTCCCATGATTTCGCCGAGCCGCTGACATGGACGCATAACCGGGTCGAGGGACGCAGCGAATACACCCAACTGCTTTACATCCCGGCGCGCGCACCTTTCGATATGTGGGATCGCAACCAGCGCAGCGGCATCAAGTTGTATGTGAAGCGTGTATTCATCATGGATGACGCGGAACAACTCATGCCGGTTTACCTGCGCTTCGTGAAAGGCGTGATTGACTCGAATGATCTGCCGCTGAACGTATCGCGTGAAATCCTGCAGGAGTCACGTGACGTTAAAGTTATTCGTGAAGGTTCGACCAAACGCGTACTCGGCATGCTCGAAGAGTTGGCGAATGCAGATGAGCCCGAGAAAAAAGAAAAGTACGACAACTTCTGGAAAGAATTTGGGCAAGCGCTGAAAGAAGGTATTGGCGAAGACAGCACTAACAAAGATCGTATCGCCAAGCTACTGCGTTTTGCCAGCACGCATAATGACAACGAGACACAGAATGTCGCACTGGCAGACTATGTGTCGCGTATGAAAGATGGCCAGGACAAAATCTTCTATGTCACGGCAGATAGCTGGACCGCTGCGCGTAACAGTCCACATCTCGAAATCTTCCGCAAGAAAGGGCTTGAGGTACTGCTGCTCACCGACCGCGTGGATGAATGGATGCTGTCTTTCTTCAGCGAGTTCGAAGGCAAACAACTGGTCTCGGTCGCAAAAGGAGATCTTGATCTGGGTAAGCTAGAAGACGAGTCAGAGAAAAAACAAAAAGAAGAAACTCAGGCCGAGTATAAAGAGCTGATCGACAAAATGAAAAAGTCGCTGGATGAGAAAGCGGCCGATGTACGCGTCACCTTCCGCCTCACCGACTCACCTGCCTGCTTGGTCGCAGGCGAGCATGAGCTATCGGGCAATCTGCTTCGTATGCTGAAAGCTGCGGGGCAAAAAGCACCCGACAGCAAACCCATTCTGGAGATCAATCCCAATCACCCATTGGTGCAGCGGCTGAAATATGAAGACGCCAAGTTCGATGACTGGAGCAGCATCCTGTTTGATCAGGCCATGCTGGCCGAGGGTGGGCAACTGGTTGACCCTGCTGGTTTCGTGAAGCGACTCAACGACATGTTGCTCGGGATGGCGCTCAAATAAGCATCAGCGTCCGCCCGTAACATCCAGCAAAGTCCCCGTCACATAGGAAGACTGCGCCGAGGCGAGCCATAGAATCGCCTCGGCCACTTCCTCAGCCGTGCCACCGCGCTGCATCGGCACACCCGTCTTCACGCGATCGACTCGCCCGGGATCACCGGCCGAGGCATGGATATCGGTATAGATCAGTCCGGGCCTGACCGCGTTGACGCGAATGCCTTCGGTGGCAAGCTCTTTGGCTAAACCAATGGTCATGGAATCAACCGCACCCTTGGCCGCCGCATAATCAATAAACTCGTTGGGCGAACCAAGGCGCGATGCTGCAGACGATACATTCACGATCACACCGCCCTTACCACCGTGCTTGGTCGACATCCGCATGACCGCTTGCTTGGCGCACAGAAAACTACCGAACACATTCGCGCTAAACACCCGCTGCCAACGCCCCAGATCCATCTGATCGAGTCGCATCTGCTGCTCCAACATACCGGCGTTATTAATCAGCGCCGATATGGACCCCAGCTTCTGCTCGACGGTTTCAAACAGCTGCACCACATCCGACTCATTCGAGACATCGGCCTGTAGGGCGATAACCTCAGCCCCCAGAGACTTTGCCTTAGCGACGACCGTATTTGCCGCTTCGGCATTGTCTTTGTAGCTAAACGCGACATGCCAGCCGCGTGAGGCCGCCAGCAGCACGGTTGCAGCGCCAATTCCGCGACTACCGCCGGTCACCAGCATCAGGGGTTGGGCCATGATCGATTGCCTCCGAAACTTGAATAATGGTACTGTCGATTCTACCTTGCCCAAATCGGGGTAATGCCCGAATCAAAAACTCCCCGCACAATACCCATCCGCTTGGCACCCGGTAGCGTTATATGAAGCCTTCCACGACTCATAAAAAAAGAGCACCGAAGTTCGAACCCATCACACTGTCTGAACAGGACGGTGTGCGTTATCTGCATTTTGGTACCGAGTGGGTACAAGGCGCGATGCGAATCCGACGGCCTTACTCGATCGAGCTGGAGTACGCACAGCAGATGATGGCGTGGATGCTTTTTATTGAGCAGCCCCAGCATATTGTTCAACTTGGGTTGGGCACAGGTGCCCTGACAAAATTCTGCTACCGCGAGTACCCCGAAGCGCAGATTACCGCCGTTGAGTTAAACCCGAATGTGATCGAGGTCTGTCGCAGCATGTTCCGACTACCCGTCAACGACGATAGGTTGAATGTCATTCAGCAGGATGCTGATTTATTCGTCAATGAGCTCCAGCACCGTCGTCGGCTGGATGTCCTGCAGATAGATTTATACGATGCAACCGCGCGTGGCCCGGTGCTGGATACACCCGAGTTTTATCGCGCCTGTGCGCAATGCCTTCGGAGTACGGGTATCGCGACAATCAACCTATTTGGCGACCATCCGAGTTTCAAAAAAAATATCGCTGCCATCCACACAGCATTTGATCATGTGCTGGCACTGCCTGAGGTACACCAAGGTAATATCGTGGTGATCGCTTTCAAGTCAGCACCCGCTTTTGATTTTGCGAATTTGTATCAGCGCGCAACCACCATCCGGGTAACCACCAAGCTACCCGCACATGCTTGGGTGAATGACATTAAGACGGTGTTGGAAGCCGGCTGAAAGGCTTTAGGAAAAACGCCAGCGCCATGTTGGTCGAGGCTTTAGTCTTTGGGTGGCTGCAGGAGAAACTCTGCCACCGTCGGATATTTCAAGCGCACACCCAGTTCGTATCGCATCCTGTCGTTGCTCAGCCGTCGCGACTCCGACATGAATGACAGCAGCATCGGTGAGACTTGGGAGGCCAGCTCAGTGCGTGACACGCGCGGTGGCCGCGCCAATTGGAATGCGTCGGCAACGACGTCGAAATACTCGCCCATCTTCATGTCCGAATCATCCACCGTGTGATATACGCGCTGCGATGCGCCTCGCCGCAAGGTCAGTGCAATGATGCGTGCCAGATCTTCGGCATGGATATGGTTGGTGTAGACATCCTCCTCGGCTGACAGCGCTGGCGTGCCCTGGCGCAGCCGTTCCAGCGGCAAGCGATCTGCGGCGTAAATGCCCGGTACCCGCAAAATCGATAGCCGCGCATGCGCCCGCAGCGCCCACTGGCGCAGGACGCGCTCTGCATCCACCCGCCGAACCGCACGTGAATTCCTTGGCGCGACCGGTCGGGTCTCGTCAAACTGGTCGCCACCGCAATCACCGTAGACGCCCGTGGTGCTGACATAAACTAATCTGCCGCCACGCGGTAAAATGTGTAGCAAATGTCGTGTACGTTGGTCAGTCGTTCCCTCAGCAGGCGGCGGCGCCAGATGCACGACGGTGTCAGCAAGGCCACGCAGTCGGTGCAGCTGCTCGGGATAGTCAAGGTTGGCGACGATACCAAGTGCGCCCTGCTCTCTCAGCTCATCCAGACGCTGTGCCTGACTGGTGACTGCAAAAACCCGAAAGCGGTCCCTAATCATCGGTAGCAGGCGCATGCCAACATCACCGCAACCGATGATTAAAAGACGCGGCTTGCCGAATTTATTCAAAGCATTCATGCCAGAGATTGTATGACGTTCCAAGTCAGTGTTAACCCAAGTGGGCGGCAATTCAGCTGTGAGGCCGGTGAAACCGTACTCGCGGCCGCGATGCGCGCCGGTGTTCAGCTCCCATACGGCTGTAAAAATGGCGCCTGCGGCAGCTGTAAAGGCAAGCTATTGTCTGGCAGCGTGGAGCTCGGGCCGCATCAAGCGCGTGCGCTGTCTGCTGAAGAGCAGGCGGCTGGACAGACGCTATTCTGCTGCGCCGTGCCGCAATCCGATCTCAGTATCGAGGCGCGCGAGGTGCTCGGCGTCGGCGACTTCCCGGTCAAAAAAATTCCGGTTCGGGTTGCCCGACTGGAGCGCGCGGCCGACGACGTCATGCTGATGTCGCTACAGCTGCCCGCGACTGAGCGACTGCAATACAAAGCCGGCCAGTATGTCGAGTTCTTGCTGAAAGATGGCAAACGCCGCGCTTACAGCATTGCGACGCCACCGCACGCAGATGAGCTGCTCACCCTGCATATTCGGCACATGCCCGGTGGCGTATTCACCGACCATGTGTTCGGCGCCATGAAAGAGAAAGATATTCTCCGCTTCGAAGGCCCGCTGGGCACCTTCTTTTTACGTGAAGACTCAAACAAACCCATCGTGCTGCTGGCTTCAGGTACAGGCTTTGCCCCGATCAAGGCAATTGTCGAGCACTGGGCGCACGCCAAGTCAACGCGACCGATCGCCCTGTATTGGGGTGGCCGGCGACCGAAAGATCTTTACATGCACGCGCTGTGCGAATCATGGGCGCAAAGCCTGCCCAACTTCAGCTACATCCCTGTGGTCTCGGATGCTCTTGAAGAAGATCACTGGACCGGCCGTACTGGCTTTGTGCATCGCGCTGTGATGGAAGACTTACCCGATCTGTCTGCGTATCAGGTCTATGCCTGCGGCGCGCCGATCGTGATTGATTCTGCACAAAAGGATTTCACCAGCCAATGCCAGCTACCTGCGGATGAGTTTTATGCCGATGCATTTACCTCCGAAGCGGATCTCGCTGATGTCGCTGATGTCGTCACCTGACGTCTGAGCCTGCCATGAACAAACCTGAACCCCTAAATCACGCCTTTGCGCAGTACCCAACCGAGGCGCTGCTCTACATCACCAACCGACCGCCGCTGGTGTTCACCGAAGGCCATGGCATGTGGCTGACCGACCATAACGGCAAGCGCTACTTGGACTGGTTACAGGGCTGGGCAGTGAACTGTCTCGGTCACTCACCGCAATGTGTGCAAGATGCCTTGGTGGCGCAGGCAAAAAAAGTAATCAATCCCTCGCCGGCATTCTTCAACGAGCCATCAATCAAGCTTGCCACCATGCTGACTGAGCACTCCTGCTTTGATCGGGTGTTCTTCGCCAACAGCGGTGCCGAAGCGAATGAAGGTGCGATCAAACTGGCACGTAAGTGGGGCAAGATTCACAAGAACGCTGCTGGCGAAAAACGCTTCGAGATCATCACCTTCGAACACAGCTTCCACGGACGCACATTGGCAACGATGTCGGCCTCCGGCAAAGAAGGCTGGGACACCATGTTCGCACCACAAGTGCCGGGCTTTCCCAAGGCCGAGCTGAATAATCTGGCCAGTGTTGAGGCATTGATCGGTAAGCACACGGTCGCGGTGATGATAGAGCCGGTGCAAGGCGAAGGTGGCGTCATCCCCGCCACCAAAGAATTCATGCAGGGCTTGCGCGCACTTACCACCAAGCACGATCTGCTACTGATCGTCGACGAGGTACAGGCAGGCATGGGCCGTACGGGCAAGCTGTTCGCGTATCAACTGTCGGATATCGAACCCGACATCATGACCTTGGGCAAAGGCATCGGTGGTGGCGTGCCGCTCTCAGCCTTACTCTGCAAAGAAGCGTTTGCCGTCTTCGAACCCGGTGATCAAGGCGGCACTTATAACGGTAACCCGCTGATGACGGCAGCCGGCATCGCCGTGCTGGAAGAACTGCTCAAGCCTGGCTTTCTGCAGTCGGTGACTGACAAAGGAAATTACCTGCGTGACGGTTTGCTGAAACTATCCGACAAGCATGGCTTGGAAGGTGAACGCGGCGAGGGTTTGCTGCGCGCGCTAAAACTCGGCAAACCCATCGGCGGCAAAATCGTCGAGATCGCACGCGATCTTGAACCGCAAGGCTTGCTACTCAATTCACCGCGCCCAGATTTATTGCGCTTTATGTCGGCGCTAAATGTGACGACAGAAGAGATTGATCTGATGTTGGCGTTGCTGTCCGGTGTACTTGATCAGGCTACTGCCTGATACGGTGATCGCGGACTTTGCCTTGAAAGTCTGCTAACCGAATTGCTCATGCTTTTTTCCACAGGTCTGCGAAAACAATAATCTCTTCT
>JAPLQC010000031.1:11343-28250 GCA_026399895.1 Burkholderiales bacterium | reverse complement strand
TGTAATTCCTGCGGTCACGCCAAGTGGTTGAAACTCGCTCCAGGCATCAATACCCGGCCCGACATTTTTGCTGTGCTCGCCTTTCAGTAGCTCCGGCGCATAGCTGGCGTATTCAACATTCTCGATACCACGCTGCAGCTCACCCATGGCATCCGCTAAAACCTTGCCGTGCTCTTCGGTAATCAACGCACAGATTTTGTCGGCGTTTTGCTCGAGTAGCTCCTTGAGTTTGCTCATCACACGCGCCCGCTTCAGGGGTGGAGTGGCACGCCAAGCAGGATAAGCCGCTTGCGCAGAAGCGATGGCAAGCTCGACAGTCTTAGCATCAGCCAGCTGCAGTGTACGAATCGCTGCGCCAGTCGCGGGGTTGTAAACAGGCTGCGTACGCGTGCCGCCATGATGCGCGACACCTTGAATCAGGTGAGGAATAGTTTGCATGATTAGGGAAAGAATTGAGGGAGATACTTCAGGGGTCGAGCGCGTTAAACGCCTCCCCGAGTGCGTCGACTAAGCTATCGATTTCTGCTTCGGTTGAGATAAAGGGTGGTGCTAATTGCACCGTATCGTTGGCATAGCGCACATAGAAGCCCTGCTTCCACATCGTCATGCCCACTTCATACGGCCGCTTGGCAGGCTCACCAGGCGCAGCGGCCAAAGTAAACCCGGCAGCGAGTCCGAAGTTACGAATGTCGGTCACATGCTTGCAGCCACGCAGCGCATGGACTTTTTGTTCAAAGTAGGGTGCAAGCGAATTGACGCGCTCGACGGCCTGCTCTCGCTCTAGCAAATCAAGCGTCGCGAGTGCCGCAGCGCAGGCGACCGGGTGCGCAGAGTAGGTATACCCATGCGGGAACTCGACCAAATAATGCGGCGCATCGGCATGCATGAATGTGTCATAAATCTCAGGCTTCACCACGACCGCACCGAGTGGCTGCACACCATTCGTAATCTGCTTGGCGCAATTGAGAATATCCGGCGTGACGCCAAATGCTTCCGCACCTGTCCATGCACCTGAGCGTCCAAAACCAGTGATCACCTCGTCAAAGATCAGCAAGATATCGTGCTGATCACAGATCTCACGCAAGCGCTGCAAGTATCCAACGGGTGGCACGACGACACCCGCAGAACCCGAGAAGGGTTCGACAATAACCGCTGCGATATTCGATGCATCATGCAGATTAATCAGACGCAGCAGATCATCTGCCAACTCTGCACCCTGCTGCGGCATGCCACGCGAAAAAGCATTTTGAGGCAACTGAGTGTGCGGGAGGTGATCGGTTTCGACGCCTTGCCCAAACAGCTTTCGATTGCCAACGATACCGCCCACCGAGATGCCACCGAAGTTCACGCCGTGGTAACCCTTCTCGCGACCGATAAAGCGAGTCTTCGAGCCCTTACCTTTTGCGCGCCAATACGCGCGTGCCATTTTCAGCGAGGTATCCGCCGCTTCAGAACCAGAGCCTGTGAAAAACACATGACCCAAGCCCGCCGGCAAAAAACTCTGCATGCGATTTGCCAATGCAAATGATTGCGGATGCCCGAACTGAAACGGCGGCATGAAATCCAGCGTGCTCATTTGACGGCTGACCGCTTCAATCAACTCCGGACGACGATGACCAAGCCCGGTACACCACAAGCCCGACAACCCATCAAAAATACGGCGACCATCGGCATCGGTGTAATAAGCACCATTGGCCTCCACCATCAGCCGCGGGTTAGCCTTGAATTCTCGATTGCCGGTGTAAGGCATCCAGTGCGCCTGCAGCCAATCGGCGTCGGCTCGCACGCCAATTTCGGTAACGGCTTTGGGATCAACGGGTTTCATTATTGGGTTATTAGTAAGGTCTCGGAAAATCAGATAAAGAGCCTGTCTCGTTAGGTCGATGGCAAGGCGGCAGTACAGCAGACAGTACACGACGTACGGCAAGGTACTGCCAACGCCGCAAGCGGCCTAACAATACAGGCTCTAAACCCGAACATCCACAGTACCGCCTGTAATCATCGAATGACGATCATCATGCTCACGTTTCAACCGGGACGGCGGCTCGTATAAAGAATGCATGATCTTCGGTGGCGTCACGAGATCGCGCTGTGCCGCTGGCGCCGCGCCTGCCGCTGCACTGGCTAGTTGGGTTGGCTTTGCGCTCGGCCCGCCGCGTTGTGCAGCCACTTGCGCCGGTGGCGGTGAGGGATCCAAAGAGCTACGACCCTCGACCTGCCGCCGCTGAACCGCCGCGGCCTTGGATCGATCCTCGGAACGCTCGGCCATCGCCTCCGGCAGCGCAGGCGCAGCCGTGTTACGGCGGTACGTGGTCAGCGCCGGATCGCGATTTTGATATTGATCGGATGAGCTACCTATCGCTGGCATTACAGGTCTCCAAAACTGCCCCCATTATCTGCGAATCTGCGCCACCGTAATAGCGGTAATGGGGGGTGCCAGCCCAGTGAAAGCCTGTTGCGACTGACATATAATCAAATCGCATCAAAAAATATTATCAACTCTGCATCATTAGCCACGGAGGATGACATGCACATCCTTTCGCTTTCCGACATTCAGTTAATTATCCAGCTGTTCGAGCAGCGCGACGTGCTGTCCGATACGCAGGGGCGCGAGCACCAGATCTATCACCTGATCAAGATGGGGTACCTACGCCCATTGCGGGGCATCTACGCACTGACTGAGCTTGGGGAAAGAACTGCGCGCTCCTTGCAGATGCGTCAATTCGTGCCGAGCAAAATGGCTGAACCTGAGCACGCGCTAACGGACGAAAGCGGCGACGCTGCGTCTCTCGCTTCGACAGAATCTCCAGCAGAACTGACGACAGATTCGGCTACGGAATCTGCTGCACTGGCGGAGTAGGCGTAAGCACCTGCAGCTGCAAAACTGGCTTCTAATGTCAGTGCTTAGCGCTTTGGATTAGGCGAGCGTTGGCGATGCACCAGATCATAAAGCAGTGGCAGCACCAACAGTGTCAGCACGGTCGATGACAAGATACCACCGATAACTACCGTCGCCAGCGGTCGCTGAACTTCAGCACCAGTGCCGGTAGCAATCGCCATCGGCAAGAAACCCAGCGAGGCAACTAACGCCGTCATAAGCACCGGACGCAAGCGCGTTAACGTGCCCTCGCGCACTGCATCGTCCACGCCATGGCCTTGCTCGATCAGGTTACGAATAAAACTGATCAGCACCAACCCATTCAAGACTGCCACGCCGGAGAGCGCGATAAAGCCGACTGCCGCAGAAATCGATAACGGAATATCACGCAACCAAAGCGCAAGTACCCCACCCGTCAGTGCGAACGGGATACCGGTGAATACCAACAGACCATCTTTCAGATTCCCGAACACCGCATACAGCAACAGGAATACCAGCAAGAGCGCAGCCGGTACGACCACCTGCAAACGCTTGGCAGCCGATTGCAGGTTTTCAAACGTGCCACCCCAACTCACCCAATAGCCCGTGGGTAATGACAGATTAGCCAAGCGCTGCTCGGCCTCGGCCGCGAAAGAACCCACATCCCGGCCGCGCACATTCGCCATCACCACGACGCGTCGTTTGCCATTCTCACGACTCACTTGGTTCGGCCCCGGCGCGAGATGTAAGTCAGCCACTTCAGATAATTGAATGAATCCGCCTCGGCCATATTTACCTGAACTCGGCAAATTAATCGGCAGACGGCGGATCGCGTCGATATCGGTACGCAGTGTTTCGGGTAAACGCACGACGATATCGAAGCGACGATCCCCCTCAAACAAAGTACCGCTGCGACTGCCGCCAACGGCTGCGGCTACTACCGCTTGAATATCAACAACATTCAATCCATAGCGTGCCGCCTTTTGCCGATCAATAACGACAGACAGTACCGGTAGCCCCGTAGTCTGTTCGACCTTGACCTCAGACGCACCCTGCACTTGCTCGATACGCGCTGCGATCTCCTCGCCCAAACGGTGTAGCTGATCCATATCATCGCCAAACACCTTGATAGCGATATCGCTACGCACGCCAGAGATCAGCTCATTAAAACGTAACTGTATCGGCTGCGAGAAGTCATAGTTGTTGCCCGGGATTTTCCACACGGTGTCACTGATCGCTTGCAACAACTCTTCGCGAGTCTTGCGCGGTTCGGGCCATTGCTCAATAGGCTTAAGCATGATGTAGCCATCCGAAAGACTCGGCGGCATCGGATCGGTAGCAATCTCCGCAGTACCAATGCGCGTGAACATGCGCTCAATTTCTGGGAACTTATTAATCAGCGTACGCTCGATCTGAACCTGCATTTCGACGGCCTGCGTCAGGCTAATGCCCGGCGCACGAATCGTTTGCACCGCCAGATCACCCTCGTTCAAATTGGGGATGAACTCGCTACCCAAACGCGTCATCAACAGTCCACACAGCACCACCAATACGACTGAAGTAGTAAGCACCAGCGTCTTTGCCTGCATCACCCACTCGTAAAGCGGCAAGTAGTAGCGGCGCGCCAGGCGCATCAGGATGTTTTCTTTTTCTTCCACACGCCCGGTTACGAACATAGCCACCGCGGCCGGCACAAAGGTGACCGACAACAGCATCGCCGCTAGCAGCGCAGTGACGACTGTGAATGCCATCGGGTGGAACATTTTTCCTTCGATACCCGATAACGCAAAAATCGGCAGATAGACCACGATAATGATGAACTGCCCGAATAGCAAAGGCCGACGCGACTCTCGAGCTGCTTCGAACACTTCGTTAAAACGTTCCTCACGCGTCAGCGTGCGGCCAAACTGTTGCTGCGCATGCGCCAGCCGTCGTATGCAGCTCTCGACAATCACGACAGCACCATCGACGATGATGCCGAAATCCAGCGCGCCGAGACTCATCAAGTTCGCGCTGACCTTTTGCTGCACCATGCCGGTCAAGGTAAACAGCATGGCTAGGGGAATAACAGCAGCGGTAATCAATGCAGCACGCAAATTACCTAAAAACACAAACAGCACCGCAATCACCAGCGCAGCACCTTCCAGCAAATTCGCCTGTACCGTCGCGATCGCCTTATCAACCAAATGCGTACGGTCATACACCGTCACTGCGCGCACGCCCTTAGGCAGGTTGCGGTTGATCTCTTTCATCCGCTTGTCGACTGCCTGCGACACGGTACGGCTGTTCTGTCCAATCAGCATGAATACAGTACCGAGTACGGTCTCATCACCATTGAGCGTGACAGCACCAGTGCGCAACTCCCGACCAATACCAACCTCCGCCAAATCGCGCACGCGCACGGGTACGCCTGCATCGTTCTTGACGATCACATCGCGGATATCTTCAACGGTACGTAGTTGACCGGGCACACGCACCAGATATTGCTCACCACGCTTTTCGATATAACCGGCGCCCGCGTTTTGATTATTGTGGTCAATGGCACTAACCAACTCCTCCATCGAGATGCCAACGGCTGCCAAGCGCTCCGGACTCGGGGCGACCTGGTATTCCTTGACGTAACCGCCGATTGAATTAATGTCCGTGACACCCGGCACGGTGCGCAACTGAGGTTTGATGACCCAGTCTTGAATCTCGCGTAAATCAGTGCCGGTATAGGGCGTGCCATCAGGCTTGGTCGCACCCTTATCAGCCTCGACTGTCCAGAGATAAATCTCGCCGAGTCCGGTGGCGATAGGCGCCAATGAAGGAGTTAGTCCTGCGGGTAAACGCTCGCGAGCTTGCGCAACACGCTCGTTGACTAACTGACGCGCAAAAAACAAGTCGGTATCTTCAGTGAAGATCACCGTCACTTGTGACAAACCGTAGCGTGACAGGGAGCGCGTTTGTTGCAAGCCCGGCAGACCCGCCATCACCGTTTCAACCGGAAACGTGATGCGCTGCTCAGTCTCAAACGGGGAATAGCCCGGCGCGTAGGTATTAATCTGTACCTGTACATTGGTGATGTCAGGTACAGCATCAATTGGCAGACGTTGGTAGCTGTAGATGCCGACAGCAATCAGCATCAACGATGCAAACATGATCAGCACGCGCTGTGCGATCGAGAACTGTATCAGCCGTTCGAACATTCGCGTGCTTCGCTCATTTACCGTCTTCGCTGGCTTGCTTCGCCAGCTCTGATTTGATCACATAGCTATTCGCCGCAGCGTAAGGAGTGCCCGGTGCCAGCTCGCTAGTGATCTCGATGTACTTACCATCGGTACGACCGGTTGTAACTGGACGAGGTACAAAGCGCTTACCATCCCGAACAAAGATCACTTGCTGCGCACCGAGTGATTGCAAGGCGTCGTTTTTGACGGTCACCGGTACCAATGCGTCCCCGGCTTTCACCTCAACATTCACGAATAATCCTGGGCGCCAGAGCCCCTTGCTGTTGGCCACCACAATACGTGCCTTGGCCATACGCGTTTGCTCACCTACCAATGCACCGATAAAAGCAATCGTTCCTATCGTCTCTGCGTCAAACGCCGTTGCACGTACCTTAACCTTGTCACCCACACGCATCAGAGGTAAATCTTTAGCAGGAATGTAAACCTCGACCCAGACCGTGCTGAGATCAGCGATGGTAAAAATCGGCGTATCTTCTTTTACCGCCTCACCAATCGATAGATTACGCTCGACGATCACACCATCATAGGGCGCAAATAACTCAAAACGATTGAGCGCTTTAGCGCTCATGTTGACACCCAGTGCACGCAATTTCTGCATCGCGTTATCGCGCCGAATTTCAGCTTCTTCGACAGCGTGCTGCGCTTCCAGGTAATCTTGCTCGGCACTCACGCGCTGTTCCCACAAGCGCTTCTCGCGCTTAAACACCATCTGCACATGCTCGAGATGACGCTCAGCACTTTGTAGTGCGCTTCGTTGCTCGGAAATCTGCTGACTCGAAAATACGACCAACAGCTGACCTTTATGCACCATCTGTCCGGTAGCTACTGCAACGGTTTCAGCGACGCCGGGTACGCGCGGCACTACATGCACAGTACGGTCATCATTGAGTTGTACCTCGCCGGGGAATTGCAACACCGAGGTAATCCGCGCCGGAGCGACCGACTCAATCGTGATGCCCGCCGCTTTGGCTTGCGCGTCATCGATCGGCACCTCGTTGGGCGTTGATTTGGCTGGCTCAGCGCTTGCAGTCTTGTCAGCGGGTGCTGCATCGTCTTGCTGAGCGCTGCCACGGTTCTTTGACAGAATCATGGCGCCGAGTACAACACCAATCACCAATACCGCAACAATCGCTACCAGCGAAGATCGACCGTGATATTTGCCGATACCGTGTACGGGCATGGTTTTTCCTTATCGCTCGTTTTCGGGCGTGAGATCACCGATCAGGCTCTCCAACTCAGCCTGCGCCCGATGAAAATTCGCCAACGCAATCAGGTACTGGGACTTGGCCGCAATCAGCGTTCGCTGCGCATCCAGCACCTCCAAAAAACTGAATTTACCGTTTTCGAAGCCAATCGTAGCTGCTTCGTAGGTACTGCGCGCGCCGGGTAGGACTTCTTGCCGCAGCAGGTCGGCATCACGCCGACGCGCATTTACATTCTCAAGCGCCTGCAATGCCGTCGAAGACAAAGCCGTTTGCGTTGCTTGTAGTTCTTCCGCGGCCTTGTCTTGGCGCCGCAATGCCTCCTGCAGATTACCTTGATTGCGGTTGAATATAGGCAGCGGCACCTTCAGTGCAACCAAGGCCTGTTCGCCCGGCAGTTCAAGATTCCGTTTCACGCCAAGACTGACCGTAAAGTCTGGCACGCTACGCGCCTGCTCCAGCGTCACCAAGGCCTTGCGTCGCTCTAGCTCACGTTGTGCGCGACGCAGTTGTGGGGCGGCTTCAAGACGGCCAACAATCCGGTCGGCGGTCGGCACTAACGGTAACTGCTCAACATCGCCGCTGGCCTCGGTAAAACTGGGCGCTGTATTTCCCCAGAGGCTGGCCAGCCGACGCCGGCTGTTGCGCAGCTCACTCTCGCTCTGGTTGAGCGTCACACGCGCACCAGCTTCAGCCACACGCGCCCTAGTTTCCTCGACAGGTGAGATCTTGCCAGCCGCCACGCGCTTGGCGGCAATGTCGGTTGCACGCTGCGCCAGTCGTACACTTTCCTCGGCGGTAGCTCGTAGCTCCTGTGCAGCGAGCACATCAAAAAAAGCAGCAATCGCGGCGCTGCGCAGTCGCAGCTCGGCGGTACTTAGATCAGCCAGCGCCACCTCGCGACCCAAGCCAGCTGAACGCACACGTGCTTCCCGTTTGCCACCAGTTTCAAATGGCACGCCGACTTCCATGGTCGAGGTACGTCCAAAGCGACTGACATCATCGGCTTGGTAGTTGAACTCAGGATTGGGCCTTAGCGAGCCCTGCAACACCTGGCCCTCGGTGGCATTTACCTCGCGCCGGGCAGCTGCCAGCGTGGGGTTGTGTTCAATGGCATACCGAATCGCCTGATCGAGCCGCACTGGCTCGGGCAGTTCGACAAACAAAGACTGCTGCGCCAGCGCTGACGTGCACGAAAGTGGCAACGCAAGCGCAAGCGCACGCCACCATTTCAGATTAGTCAGGCTGCCGAAATACATTCTCTTTCCTCTCTCGCCGGGCACTCAAAACAATACCGCGGCTCGCGCGGCAGTGTATCAGCCCGCGAGCACTCACTACGGTATTGGGGCGGCCGCTGGTGCCCAAGATCAAGCGTTATGTCGACTACCGCGCAGCAAATGGTCACGAAACACGCTCGCAATCGGCGACAGGCGTTTGCCTCTCGGAGATACCACGTGCCATTGGGAGTGCAAAGGGAAGCCCTGTACGTCCAGCGCCACCACTTCCTCCTTTGCTTGGCCGATGTCGAGCGCGTGACGAGACAGCACCGCGACCCCTAAACCGGCAGCGACGGCCTGGCGTATCGCTTCATTACTCCCCAGCTCCATCCGCAAACCCGGCCTGAAGCTGTGCGCGTCGAATAGCTGCTCGGTCGCCATCCGCGTACCAGAGCCCGACTCGCGCAAAATGAATCGATCCGTCGCGAGCTTTTCCAGCGACAGTTGGCGCTTGTTGGCAAGCGGGTGAGTGGCGGCCGCTACCAGCAGTAAGGGGTTGGGCATAAAGACCTCATCGTCCAGCTCGATATCCGCGGGCGGCATGGACATGATGTACAGATCGTCGAGATTGTCGCGCAGTCGTGCCACCACGCCATCGCGGTTTAACACCTGCAAAGAGATATCGATTTCGGGGTGCTGCTGACAAAACCCGCCGAGCAGCCTCGGCATGAAGTACTGCGCCGTGTTGACCAGCGCGACCCTTAGTCGGCCACGTGTAAGCCCACGCATCGCGTCAAACTTCTGTCGCAGGGCCTCCCATTCACCGGCGATGGCACGCGCGGTCTCCGCCAATTCCCGGCCCGCTTCGGTCAGAAAAACCCGCTTACCTACCACCTCATAGACCGGCATGCCGATCGATTGGGTGATCTCTTTCAGCTGCATGGATGCGGTCGGCTGGGTCACATGCAAGGCGCGGGCTGCCGCACTGACGCTGCCGGTATCGGCCAGCGCCAGGAACAGGCGTAATTGCCGGAAAGTTAAGTTCATAGAGTTTTCCTGATGCAAACCATTTGAAAATCGATTTTACTTGATCGAATGATGAAATTACCATTGCGCAAATTTTTCAGGAGCTCCTTGTGCAAAACCTGCTCGACCCCGCGATTCTGTTTTTCGCCTTCGGCCTGCTGGCCGGGCTGCTGCGTTCCAATCTCGAGGTGCCGCCCCAAATGGCGAAATTCCTCTCGACTCTTTATTGCGTCGCTTCGTGCCGCCATTTGACGCGGCTGCGGTTGCGGCATCCTATGGCTCGGTAAGTGCAGTGACCTTTGTGACTGCAATGCAGTACGTCGAGTCGCAGCAAATCCCGGTGGGTGGGCAGATGGCGGTGGCAATGGTGCTGATGGAGTCGCCTGCCATCATCGTGGCTGTGGTGTTGGCGAATGTCTTGCGCCGACAGCACGCTGCAGGCGCGCAAGGGGTGCGGGTGACCGCATCGGGCTCGCTGGTGGTGACCGATGAGGGTCACGGCACCTCGATTAAGGCGATCTTGCATGAATCACTGACCAACGGCACCCACTTGCTGCTGCTGGCATCGCTCGCGATTGGCTTCATCAGCGGGGACGCCGGCAAGGCCATGATGAAGCCTTTCTCGGCAGACCTGTTCAAGGGCATGCTGGCTTTCTTCCTGCTCGATATGGGCTTATCAGTGGCAAAAAGCCTGCCGGACATCAAGGGCAAAGCGCCAGTGCTAGTGCTATACGCTGCGGTCTCGCCGTTCGTCCATGCCGCGCTCGCATTACTGTTGGCGCTTGGCCTTGGGCTGCCGTTGGGCGATACCGCGCTGCTGATGGTGCTGTCGGCCAGTGCTTCATACATCGTGGTGCCCGCCGTCCTGCGCTATGCCATCCCGGAAGCAAACCCGGCGGTTTACCTGGCGTTACCAATCGGGGTTACCTTCCCAATCAACCTGCTGGTTGGGATACCGCTGTACACCTCAATCGCGGCATTATTTTTCTGATAACTGCACTGAATTGTTACTGATCGTTTCCCTGGTTTTTTTAGTGGCGGTAATACCCTATAACGGCGGTCATGTATGGTGGCCAAGGAGCCGGTATGACCCCGCAAGAGAAACAGCAACTCGACGAGTTTTTAGTGCAGCTGACCCACGTCGGCTATGTCGATAAAGACCCGCAAGCGGCCGAGGCTATCAACGCCGCTTTTTCGCAGCAACCCGACGCGCCCTATCTGACCGTGCAGCGCTGCTTGCTGCTGAATGAGGCGTTGATCGAAGCACACACACGCATCGCTGAGCTTGAAGCGCGCGAAGCTTCGGTGGCTTCACCACGCGCGGCGGCTTCGTTCAATGCGCCCACCAATGGGTGGCTCGCCAGTGCGGCATTGCACGCCAAAATGTGGCAAGGACTTGCCCGCAGCTTTGCACGGGCTAATTGATTTGTAAGATGGATTGGATCTCGGCCCGCGCCGGGATCCATCAACTCAATTAAAGCGGCAAGAGACTTTGCCGAGCACACCAAAGTCCGCCTCGACGATGTCGCCTGGTTTCACCGTCACAGGTACCCGGCAAGTACCGGTGGTGACCACCTGACCCGGCTCACAACTGATACCCAATCCTGATAGCTCGTTCACGAGCCAAGTCAGCGCAACACGCGGATCACCGAGTACATTTCTACCAAAACCAGATTCGACAGTCTCGCCATTTAAGCGAACTACAACGGCTTGGTTCACATAATCGAAGTCCTGCCAGTCATCCGCGCGCGGCCCCAGCACAAACATATTCGCGCACGCGTTGTCCGCGATCAGCTGCGCCTCGCCTGCTTGAACAAAGTCGTTGTAACGCGAATCGGGCACCTCAATCGACGGATGAACACAAGCGACTGCTCCGAGTACTTCATCAACTGAATACGGCCTTGATAGTGGCGGCAAGGTGCGCGCGAAACGAAACGCAAACTCAATCTCTGCTACTCGCATCAGGTTGTTATCCAAAGTCACAATGGCGCCATCGCGCAGCACGCGATCAGTGAATAAGCGTCCTGCAAGTGGACCATTGACGGCGATATGGCGTTGACCTTCGGTACTGGTAGCAGCGATTTTCCAGCCGAATAGAGCATGCTGCTGTTTATCTCCGATCGACTGCTGCACGGCGTAGCCCTCGGCACGTGAACTTGGGCGATAGTTTTGCGGCAGCCCGTCGCAGCGCGTGCGCTGCTGCCACATCGTCAGCAAAGCATTCGCAGCCTGATCGATTTTTTCAGCGGTGCTCATCCGCAGTCTCCATATGAGTATTAGATGATTCCGGCATTGGCATACGGCGCACCATCAGCAGCGCTAACAAACTAATGATCGCCATACCTGACAAGTAATAGCCCACGAATGGCAGACCGTAGTTAGTGGCCAACCATGTCGCGATGTAAGGTGCACCTGAAGCGCCAAGAATGCCGGCGAGGTTGAACGTGAGTGAAGCACCCGTATAGCGCACCTCGACCGGAAACAAACTCGACATCAAAGCGCCGAGCGGGCCAAAGCTGGCGCCCATCAGCGCCATACCGATCGATAGCGCAATAACGGTTGAAACGCTACCGGCTTCCAGCATGGGGCCAAGCAACAGCCCTAGCAAGATGATGCCAACCGTACCGATCATCAAGCCAGCAGTACGGCCGCGCTGATCAGTAAACTTTGCAGAAAGCGGAATGCAAATCGCGAAAAACACGGTCGCGATTAATTGCAGTACCAAAAACTCTTGCCGTGCATAGCCAAGCGAGCGTGTGGCCCAGCTCAAGGTAAATACGGTCATCAGATAGAACAGTACGAACTGTCCCATACCCGTCAGACTGCCCAGTACCAAAGCACGTGGGTAGCGAGTCACCACCTCAAATATCGGTACCCTAACGCGCTCTTGTCGTGCCAACACCGCGCGAAACTCGGGCGTTTCAGCAATATTCAATCGCACATACAAACCAACCAATACCAACAAAGCACTGGCCACAAACGGAATACGCCAGCCCCATTCAAGAAAATCTGCTTCAGGCAACTGCGTTGTCAGCAGCAGAAACACCGAGCCTGATAAAAAGAAACCAATCGGGCCACCCAGCTGCGGAAACATGCCGTACCAAGCATGACGTCCGGGCGGTGCATTTTCGGTGGACAGCAAGATAGCACCGCCCCACTCACCGCCCAGGCCCAAACCCTGCCCAAAACGCAGCACCGCCAACATGATCGGTGCCGCAATACCAATCGATGCATACGATGGCAGCAAACCGATCAGCACGGTGGATAAACCCATGGTGAGCAAAGAGGCGACCAAGGTCGCTTTCCGACCAATACGATCGCCAAAATGGCCGAACAATGCCGAGCCGACCGGGCGCGCAACAAATGCCAAGCCAAACGTCGCTAGCGACTGCAGCGTTGCTAGTGTGCCGTCGGATGAAGGAAAAAATAGCGTCGGGAAAACCAACACTGCCGCCGTGCCAAAGATATAGAAATCGAAATACTCGATCGTTGTTCCGATCAAGCTCGCGAACAATACCCTTGCAGGTGAATTCGGTGGCTGGTTGGCAGAAGCCTCAGCACCCTCGCTTGTAGCACCGGGTTCGTCCACATCGGTCTCCCTGAATCTTATTATTCTGTGTACGAGTAGCTGTATTATCAGCAGCTACTGCGTGTCAACGTCCGCTTATGCCGCATACTCAAGCGCAGCTATCATGCATAAAAGCTTACAGATCATGCCAGCCGAGTGTTTTAGCGTCAATTTCGATTGCTGCTGCCATTCCCAAAGAATTTTCATCAAAATATAACGGAGACAACGATGCGCCTATTTCCTGGCTTTACCGAGCGACTGATCCGCACCAGCGGCGCGACTATCAAGGTCGTCCATGCCGGTCAGGGTGAGCCAGTACTACTGCTGCACGGGTATCCACAGACCATGGCGTGCTGGCATGAGATTGCCCCCAAGCTGGCGAAACACTACACCGTGATCTGCGCTGACCTACGGGGCTATGGCGGATCTTCCAAGCCCAAAGGCTTGCCCGATCACTCGAACTATTCCAAGCGCGCGATGGCACTAGATATGGTCGAGGTGATGCAGAAGCTGGGCCATGATCGGTTTCACCTTGTGGGGCATGATCGCGGCGGTCGCGTTGCGCATCGCCTCGCCAAAGATCATGGTGATCGCGTACATACCCTCAACGTGCTCGATATCTCGCCCACGCTAAAGATGTTCGAGAGCACCGATTTACGCTTTGCCACGGCCTATTACCACTGGTTTCAGATGCTGCAACCGGCACCTATCCCCGAGCGCATGCTGCAAGGGATTGTGCCGTTCAACATCCTCGGCATGATCGGCACCTCCAAGCCAGATTTGTCGGCGTTCTCGAAAGCGGCGCTACGGGAGTATGTGAAAGCTTTCAGTGACCCCAAAGCGGTACACGCCAGCTGTGAAGACTACCGAGCGGCGGGCACCATCGATCTGGAACACGATCGCAAAGACAAACGCCGCAAATTGAAAATGCCGCTGCTCGCACTATGGGGTAAACGTGGCGTTATTCATCGCTTATTCAAATGCCTGGCCGACTGGCGCGAAGTCGCGACGGATGTACGCGGCAAGGCGCTCGATTGCGGCCATTTCATCCCGGAAGAAAAACCTGCTGCGACACTGCGCGAGATTCGAAGCTTCCTGGCAAAGCATCCCATGGCTGGTCACTAAAACTGTCACCCAACAAGCTATGCTGACCACGCTGATTGTTTGCCTTGCCAACTGCGGTGCGCCGACCACGCCCGCAGATGAAATCGGCAAAGTCGCCGCGGGTTACCTGGAAGCTTGCCATGAGGTGAATTACCTGCAGCGCAGTCATTGTCCTGATATACAGCCGCCGGTGTTACTACAATGCGTGAATGACGTTGAGCGCGAGCTGCCACATCAGTATCGCGCCGATTTCCGCAAAGGCCGACGTGTATTAGAGCAGCGGTTCATCAGGGAATTGCCCGCACAAGCAGATGGTCGCTTCGCGCTACAACTGCGCACCGCTGGTGGCGATAGCGCGCTCGCGTGCCACAACAGTGCCAATGAACTTGCGCAACGCCGCATCCAGCTGATGCGGCAGTTGAAGATTTTCAGTAACAGTCCTTGAACTAGCTCGCTGCGGCAGCTCTGACAACGCTCTGCAGTTGCGGCTTCTGACTTTCCTTGCGTGCCGAGCTGTCCATCATCAGATAGTTTTTCTCGTTGCTCTCGGCTACGAGCGACAAATAGCGCATGCAAGAGATTCGCAAGAAAGATGAGAGGTTCTCGACCTTTCCCTGACGCTCAACGATTTCTTCGTACAGCCTGCAGATCAGCTGATTGGTCGTCATCTTATCCTTGGCGGCGATGCGCGCCAAAATGTCCCAGCACAAATTCTCCAGCCTGATACTGGTAACCATGCCGTGAATGCGCACTGAGCGCGTACGCTGCTCATAATGAATCGGGTCAGCACTGGCATAGATGTCGCACATACGTATTTCTCCTGCCTGCCTTTGGCGAATAAAAGCGATCAGCTACTTAAACAGTTCCTGTTGAAACAAGAGCCGCCCCCACTTCGGGGGCGGCTTTGTCCAAGGTCTTCATCGACCTAGTCAGGTGACGATTAGATCGTGCGGTTACGCAGACCGTTCGCGATGAACTCGGCCTGACGAATCGCCAATGCAACGATGGTCAGCGTCGGGTTCTCGGCTGCACCGGTGGTGAACTGCGAGCCATCGGACACAAACAAGTTCTTGATATCGTGCGTCTGACCATGCTTGTTCACCACACCGTCACGCGCCTTGGCACTCATCCGGTTGGTACCCAGGTTATGCGTTGACGGATAAGGCGGGGTGAAGATCACACGTTTTGCACCCACTGACTCATACAGCGCCTTGCCCTGCTGGAAGCCGTGGTTACGCATCGCGATATCGTTACCGTGATCGCTAAAGTTCACGTTCGGAATCGGCAGACCAAACTGGTCCTTCTCGGTCGCGTGCAGGGTAATACGGTTGGATTCCTGCGGCATATCTTCACCGACCAACCACATACCTGCCATGTTGTCGTACGCATCCATCGCGTTCGAGAAATCACGACCCCAATCACCAGGATTCAGGAAGGCTGCCATGAACGGTACGCCAAGCGACAGCGTTTCCATTTCATAGCCACCAACGAAACCACGCTTCGGATCAAAACGCGATTCGTCCTTGATGATGCCCGCCATCGTGGTACCGCGGAACATGTGCACTGGCTTTTCGAAGATGCCATACACCGATGCGGTCATGTGACGCATGTAGTTTCTACCGACCTGACCCGACGAGTTCGCCATGCCATTCGGGAACATGCTGGACGCGGAGTTCAGCAGCAGACGCGGCGACTCAATCGAGTTACCCGCCACGCAAACCACTTTCGCTTTCTGGAAGAAGCGGTTGCCTTTCGAGTCACCATACAACACGCCAGTCGCACGACCCTTGGCATCATGCTCAATCTTCAGTACTTGTGCACCCGAACGTACCTCGAGGTGACCGGTTGATTCGCCTTTCGGGATCTCGGTGTACAGCGTGGACCACTTCGCACCTGACTTACAGCCCTGGAAGCAGAAACCGATCTGTTGGCAAGAACCACGACCATCGCGTGGTTTCGAGTTGATCGACATGTTCCCGGTGTGATAGTGCTTATAGCCCATTTTTTTCGCACCAGCTGCCAGCACTTTGTAGTTGTTATTGCCTGGCAAACGAGGAATACCGTTGGTACCCGTGGTGCCCATCTTGTGCTCAGCACGAGCGTAATACGGGTTCATCTCATCCAGCGTGATCGGCCAGTCGAGCAGGTTAGCGCCACCGACTTCACCGTAAACCGTGCGTGCTTTGAACTCGTGCTTCTGGAAGCGCAAGGAAGCGCCCGCCCAGTGTGTTGTCGAGCCACCCACTGCCTTCACGATCCATGCAGGCAAATTCGGGAAGTCATTCGACACACGCCAAGTACCCGAGGTAGTACGCTTGTCGAGCCAGGAAATCTTGCTGAACATCGGCCACTCGTCGTTCTCGAAATCATTGATCTCGTGACGACCGCCGGCCTCGAGAATCACGACATCGATTCCCTTTTGCGCTAATTCGTTACCCAATGTGCCACCGCCGGCACCCGAACCTACAATCACGACGACTTCATCGTCGAGGCTGAATTTCTTGCTCATGGTTGTCTCCTCTATTCCTGATATTCGTTGTTATTTGGACTGGGATCAGAGCTCGTCCATCCAGGTTTGATCAGCGAAACCACGGTTGATGTAGCCACCGTACTGAGCCGACGCACCTTGGTAACCCAGCTTGGCCCAAACGGCTGGCTGGTTATAGAGGCTGACTACGAGATCACCGCGCAGCTTGCCGAAGA
>JAPLQC010000031.1:0-11300 GCA_026399895.1 Burkholderiales bacterium | reverse complement strand
CTTCGCCATATCAGCCAGAATTCTGGTGCGATCCACTTCAGCGGCGACATCCGCGTAGGCCTTGCCGTAGCGCGCTTGCGCCTCAGCGTTAACCTTGGCGACACCATCCGTCAGGGTTTTACGCAGATCGGCGTTCGATTTCGCTTGTTCAGCGTAGACGCCAACCGCATTGGCATACAACTCATCTTCAAAACGATCGTGCGGGAATATGTCACGTGCAACTTTGACGATAGTTTTGAAAGCTGCGCTACCGAGTACTTCTTCAGCGAGTGCAGCGTTTGGCGTGAACATCATCGGCAAGCCGCCAGCGGCAGTAGCTACCGTGCCAGCAGTCGCAATCTTGAAGAACTTACGGCGCTTCGGTTCTGCGGGTGTGTACATGGTTGTCTCCTTATTTTCTTGTGTACTAAGCCCGGTACGGGGCTTTACTCCTGAAATCCATCCGTGCAGAAATTCATGTTATCGATAGTGCCCTCCCCGCTGCAGTACTTCTATCTTGTAGCCGTCGGGGTCTTGGACGAAGAAAAAACGCGCGAGCAACTCATCACCGCGCTTGAATTCTTTAATGGGTAGTGGGCTGTAGCCAAGCTGCTCGAGCTTGCTCTGCATAGGCTCAAGCTCATCAACGACGAAGGCGTAGTGGCCGTAGCCATCGCCATGCGTGTAAGGCTCAGTGCGGCCCTTGTTATGGGTCAGCTCGATCTCGAAGTCGTTCTCTGGATTACGCAGGTAAATCAACGAGAAGTCGTCGAAGTCGAGGCGGTGACTGATCGCAAAGCCGAAGCCGTCGCTGTAAAAACGGATGGAGCGCTCGGGATCGAACACTCGGATCATGGTGTGAATAATTTTAGGCATGCTTCGATACTTGTTTCTTTTGCAGGTGAAAGGATTATTCTTCACGATGGGCGTGGCGTGGTAGTAGCGCGCTACTACCACTGCGCTTTGACAAGAGATGGGGTTGCGGCAGCGCACATAAGACCCACTATCGTCAGTTCATTTGAATTTGCGCCATGAGTACTGGGGAACCCAGTAGCGCTCCAGGCTCTGTACGGCGCCGCATCAAAACAAACTCCAAAAATATTCAAATAACTCGGCTATGCCGTAAAAAAATTCATCAATTGCTGATTTGTTAGCACCAACGAGCGTGCAGGCGCTGTGGATTTATCAGCACACCCTTTGAGTTACCATAGGGCATCCCCCTTCTGCGACCTACTTCCTCCGTTGGCTTTCAAGCATCTCCTTTTCTGGCTCGGCGCACTGTTTGTGAGCGTCATCGCCCTATTGCAGGCCAGCCACCAAAGCGAACCTGCGCCCGCTCGCGTTTCGCTGAACGCGATCGACAGCGGCAGCGGTAGCGTCCGTCTGGTCAAATCGGGCGGTGGCGAGATTCCGATGCCGGCGAACACACCGTCCGCGCACGCCAGCACGCTGGCGCCACTACCCGCCAGCCACAGTTCGCTGATTGCCGCCGCCTGGTTCGCAGGGGAGCGCGAAAGCGCGCCCGATGTACGCATTGCCTTCAGCACTTTTGAAAAAGCCGCGCAGCGCTGGACACCCGCCCGGTTTATCGTAGACCGCGAGTCACTCGCTAAAGAGCTTGGCTTTGGTATACGACGCCTCGGCAACCCGGTGCTTTGGCGCGACGATGACGACCGGTTACATCTTTTCGTGGTCGGCACCGGTATCGGGGGGTGGGCCACCTCGCGCATCATTCATCTTCAACAAAGTGACGACGGCACTGATGCCGAGCACCCGCGTTTCGAAGCGCGTGCCGTATTACCTTTGTCATGGCTCTGGAATCTGAGCAATCTAGTCAGGAACGCGCCACTGGTGCTGGCGGATGGCGCTGTGGTGCTACCTATCTATTTCGAGCTAGGCACCAAATACCCGACGCTGGCTAGGCTGGATCGTGCTGGCAGTTTTCGCGGTATCGCAAGAATCTCGCGCAAGGGCAATCTGCTACAGCCGGCACTACTGCCGCTCAGTGAGCATCGCTGGCTAGCCTATATGCGCATGAGCGGCGGCACGCATCGCATTGCCATGGCCGAGACGAAAGATGCCGGTACAAATTGGCAAGACCGTCCCGATCTTGATCTGCCGAATCCCAACGCCTCGGTGGCCGCACTGAATGCTAATGGCGTTCCCGCGCTTACCTTCAATCCTTCGAGCACAGGGCGAGATCGCTTGGTGACTGCAACATCAGCGGATGGTGAGCGCTGGAACATTTCTGCAGAGCTGGCCCTTGGCCAAATAGGTGATGAGTATTCCTACCCGGCCATGCTTTGGCACGAAGACGAACTGTGGGTGAGCTACACCGATCGGCGGCGGCATATTGCCTGGCAGCGTTTCACCATCGTTAGGCAGTCACCATGATGGGATTTCATTGGCCATGGGAAGCAAGCGCGTCGATCACGCCATCTTTATTAGCGCTGTCGGTTGGAATGCATCTCGGATGGGCGCTGACACTCGGGGCTGGTGCAGTATTTTTGCTGCGAACCGCTACCATCACTACACGCAGAATCGTCACGCTCGTGATCGCCCTGCTCTGCCTACTACCGAATGAGTGGAGCCCCAGCTGGTGGTTAGGGCTGGCGTTTCAAACACCCAGCCTGACGCTGCAAGGTTTGTGCGGGCTGTATCTCTACCAACACGTAAGAACACAAGCCGGCACGACGATGCCGTTGACCGACTCGACTACGCCGGCGGTTCAAGCGCGATGGCCGCTCAGCTTGCTATTGGTCGCTATCGTCGCTGGCTGGGTGCTGGCGCTTGATACCTTTGCGTTCTTTGATGTCGCCTTGTACGCGATAGGCTTTACGCCGTATGCCGTGTTAGCAGCCTTGTTTTTTGCCTGCCTGCTGCAACTGATCTCGGCACGCTCAGGACATTCACAAAACACCCGGCATTATCGCGAGCTTGCGGCCATCGTACTCATCGCAACGCTAGTACATCTACTCTTGCGACTTCCTACTGGCAATCTGTGGGATGCGCTGCTTGACCCTTGGTTATGGGTCATAGCGCATGTATTTGCCGTGTCTCGACTAAGAATCTAATGCTTACCTGAATGATGACCGTGATGTGGCGCTGCTCCTGACGTACCGCCGCACGCTTGGCTCGCTGGCGCTGGCTCAATCATGAAATTTATAGCTGCTGAGCCAGCACGCTGAAACTGCAGTGTACCGGCGATCGCACCGCCGGTTTGTAAATCCTTTGAAGGTAGCGCGAACTCGATCACATGATTCGGTGGCATGACAGCGATATCCGCCTTCGCTGGCAAATCAATCCCACTGAGTTGTTTGGCAGACGCAGACGCCATCAACTTACCTTTATGATCTCCCTTTAAAGTCACCGCAGTCAGCTTATCCGGCTGCTGCCCCTTGTTCGCAAGTAGCATGATGTAAGCGCGGGTGATATTGCCATCGCACTTAGCGTCCACTCGTATAAAGGGGTGCGCAATAATGATCGATCCGTGCTTGAAATCATGCGCCTCGACGACGGTCGATAGTATTGCCCCAAGCAATGCGAATACGCAGAAGATAGGCTTCAGGTAGTAGGTCGGATAATCGGCCGTATGATGCATGATGACTCTCCTTTTTGGGTTGATTTAGTTTGAAGACTGTCTCGAGCTCTGCATCAACAGCTTTAACTGCTGACCAAATTCCGGTGAATACTGCGCATGAGACTCGGTTGTTTTGCAAAACCTGACGCTGCTGGAGGCGTTACATACCTGAGCGTCGCGACACTCACCGGGCGAAGGCTCATCAGTCATTGGCTTACAGGTAAAGCAGTTTGCCCACCACTTTGCAACCCCCCATCCATATGCAGGGAATCGCTCATCATGCGCCGGGTGTAGCAACGTTACCGCTTTCGGCGTGGGGCATTTCTCGGCGGTGAGATCCTGCTGCTGAATTCCAGCGGCGCTCGATACAATCGTGCCACGTTGTATTGTAGATAGATGTGCTTTGATCACAGTCCCTTGAGCCACCAATCCACCATCTGAGTGACCCGCCAACACAATGCGGTCTGCATCAATACACCAACGCTTCGCAATCTCGGGTACAACCTCGGCTTGTGCACGAATTGCATGCGATGACAATGGTAGAGCATCGGAGAAGGCCACCACATAGCCCGCTGCTGTTGCGTCATGCGTGATCCGATAAAAACGTTCAGAAGCTATTTTTGAGAAGCCAGCCGGCGGAAACAGCATGAGTAGTCCATAGCGGTGCTTCGCGCTGTAATCGGTGGGAGTGACTACGACATAGCCAAGACCACTCTGTGTCTTCATTTGGTGTCGTCCGGATGCTCCAATATGTGGCTCGAGACATTCACCACTAATACGATCACCAGCAGCTGCGGCTTCCTGGGGCGGCTCTATTCCGCCTGGCCAAAACAACATACCAGCTATCATCAGTGGCGCGGCGAATAGCCACGGCCAAATCTTTTTGATGGTTGATTTATCTGCGCGCATGAATATTTGCGGATCGGATCTCTGGTTCATCCATCAGTTGGGTGAGCATCGCTCTAAGCTGATCTGCTGACGGCGACAACTCATCAGCTGCCCAGCGCGCTCGAACAAATCCGAAGCGATCGATAAGAAACCACATCCCTGCAATATCGATACGCTCGTTGTTGAAATCCGGATCACTCAAGGTACGGCGGTAGTGTGCCCAAGCGGATGCAATCTGGTATTCACTGTCATACACCGCATCACAGCTAGGTATCAGCGAAGTCGAAGATCGAATGTTTTGAAGATCAATCGACGTCGTTTTTGCTCGCGTATCCGGCTTTATCACCACCACAATACACTTAACAGCGACACTATCTGATGGTATTAACAGCGTCGATGAAGTATTCATCGATGAGAGATCATTCACAAAATGAAGTAATACATGCTTGCTTTGTTCACGCCATTCAGTAAGACTCATCGAATCCCCCGAAGCTAAGGCGTATCGAAAATCAATCGCCGGTAACCATGGGTCTTTGGGCGAAATTCGTGGCGATAATGGACGCGCCTCGTAGCCTAGTGACATCGCTGTCAGAAAATTCAGCAACTGCCAACGCTCGTCATCCGTCATCTGCTTGCTGAACCCTGGCATATCAGATGAAGCCATGCCATTCGTAATCCACCAATACAAATCGCCGTGGGTATGCCACTGAACATGGGGTTCAGTCAAATTGGCGGGCGGCTTGCGTAAACTGGACGCAAGCGGTCCGTCGCCGCGTCCATACACACCATGGCACGAAACACACCATTTCTGGTAGTGGCGCTCTCCTGCACCAATAGATGGCGCATCAAACGAGATCGGCGAATGAAGATAGGTCGTTGGATAAGCATCTACTGAAAGAGCAGGTATCACCAAACTCGCTACCACAAGCAGACCTGCGATACCCAACAGCAGCGCACGAGGCATTGACTGACGCCAAACACGCAGCGTGAACCAAGCTGTCGTGAATAACAGGGTAGCGCCTGTAAGCGAGAACCAGAGTACCTCAGCACCATGCTGCAAATAGGCGGCGATGGGAGCAATACGAAATGACAAAGGCCAATCGACGATATCGTGTGCCGCAGGGATAGTGATGGCCATTAGTCCAGCAAAGAACAGCACCATCAGCGCGAAACCAGATTCTATGCGCAGCCACTGCGCTGCTAAGGGGGCGCTGATTTTATTTGAACCCGCTAACCAGCGACGTAGCTGCAAAGCACAGAACAACGCACCTGTCACCATCAGTAGCTTGATGAGTAATGACCAGCCATAAGGTGTTGCCACTAATGCAGCACCGGTAGCTATTGTGCGATCAGCCAGCATGAGACCAGTGATCAACAGCAGTAGCATGGCAAGCGGAGCGCGACGCGAAATCACTTGCAATAGGGCTCGCCAATCGAATCCAGTGTCACGGCGGTGGGCATACTGGGATACCAGCAAGGCTGCCAATGAAGTCAGCCATAAAACCGCGATAGCAATATGAAGAGTAGCGGCAATACTCGCCAAGCCTAGATCGCCAGAAGCGATCACATGCGAGCGCAAGGCCGTAAGTACAGCGATGAAAAATACCAGAGCCAGTGAGAGTAATGAAGCACCTATTAGCCAAACACTCAGCAAAGCGACGCAGCCAAGGACTAGTTGCAAAGCGATGATTTGACCAATCCAGGTACTAAGCGCCGCGGCGATTCTGGCAATAGCGCTTGCCTCGGGCAGGAGCACCTCACCATGCGAAAGCAACAGCAGCAAGGGGGTAATGAGCATCACTACCAGCGAAAAAAAAACAAGCTGGCGCACCCACCGCACGGCGCTGGGGGATAACTGTTGAACACGCAGCCAGAGCAAAAGCAAGCTTCCGCAAGCGATACAGATCGCGAGATGATGGACAACACGAACCATACGTGCGGCGTCCCTTTAGCGCGCGTTCACACTGAAAATCACACTGCCCTCCGTTCGATGGCCGTCACGCGCAACGATCGACCAACCTAGCTGATAGCTGCCTGCATCGGCAAAGGCCGATTCAACTATCACCATACGTTTGTCAGATCCGGGGCTGATCTTCAGGGGCGCCTTCTGGATCTGACCATCGCGCTGCAGCACAAGCTTCATGAAGGCAATCTCAATCGGCTCAGAAAAGCGTAATTTCAGCCGAGTCGGCGCTGCGCTGAGACTTGCCTTGTGTGGCGGGTCACTACTAACGAGATAGGCGTGGGCTTCAGCCAGCAAGGGCGTGGCTGCGATCAGACAGACCGCGAGCCAGCGCTTCATGTTGGCGTAGCCTCGTCAATGGAGCGTTGCAGTCGGTATCTGCCAATCAAATAGCCGCCGGCACCGAGCAGCGCGAGCAACACAACGCCACCAATGATGAATGGCAGACTGCGGTCGCGACCCACCGAAAAAGGAAATATGGCCTGATGTTGACGTTTATCACCGGCATAGACCAACCCAATGTAATCACCCGCTTCCTTGAAGTTGTGACGCAAGGTCAGCGTACCTTTGGGATATACCTGCGGCGGCAAGGAATACTCGGTGGCACCAGGCTCGTTGGCGCTGGCACCTCGACGGGCGATAATGACCTCGATGGGCATGTCACGAAGCACCTCATCCACTGCATCGAGCACAATGATGGTCTCAGCCACGTGGGGGATATCTTCGCAAAACTCAGAGCGCTGCGCGTCGAGTTGGTAGCCTGCGAAGTGCATTTGGTAGCGGCCAAGCGTCAGCTTGCACTTGTCTTGATCCATAGACAGACCTCCATGAGCAAAACAAGGCGCAGCAAAAACGGCCGCAGCGAATGCCGCGACCGCGATCATGATGCGACTCATAGCTGAATGAAGGTTGGCAGAATCGGACCGCCGATCTCGCTTATTTGACGCTGACCATTCGGCGCACTGAAGAACAGCAGCCCACCAAACTTGGAATCAACATCAGTCAGGAAACTTACCAGGCGCTCTAATTCCCACAACACATCGCTGGCTTCGAGCGTAACCTCACGCGTCTCACTAGCTGCGATCGGCCGGGCATCCGACAAGGTCAAACCACCGCGGGCTACTGTATCGGTTGGTGCTCCTTTCAACATCGCTGCTGAGGCGCCGGGTGCCTGCTTGTTGATAAAGCGCAGGTTTGCCGTCGTGAACTCGAGGATATGAAGCGGCTCAGTACCGTTGTTAGTGATCTTGGCTTGGATACGCATCGCACGGCCCGGCACATCATAGGTCGCATTTACCACCTTGATCGCAACATGCGAAGGTAGTTCAGGCAGAGGGTCGATTTTGTTGGTACCCGCTTGCAGCGGTACGACGTAGGGGTACTCTTTCTTTGCGTAGGCATATCCGCCGAAGGTGATGCCGATGACAACGATACCCAGACCAATACCAACAGCAAGATCGCGCCCACTGACCAACAAGTCTTCACGGCCTTTGTTCAGCACGATCCAGCGCGGAATAAGCAGTGGACGCACCAACCAGAAAGCCAGCCAGAAAGCCGCCAACACGATCCAGACTGCATACCAACCGAGCGCACGCGATACACCATAGGTATCGAGGTTCTCAACTACCTCGCCAGTCATGGTTTTTACCTCTTGGCGATAATCTGCCTTCGACCCGGTAACCTCAATCCAAACGCCTGGACCAACCAGCGGGCCTGAGCCCTTCACCGAAAGCATGGGGTGAATATGATGATTACCCGGCACCCGACCTTTCATGACCAGCTTAAATTCGTAATCGCGACCGAGCTGGAGGTCCGAGAACGATTGCCGTGCCGGAATACCGTTGAGATAGCTTTCAACACGGGTAATCACTGGTCCAGGTGCATAAGCTGACATATAAACCGTCTCGGGCAGTGAAACCGCATCCGGCCAATCCTGCATGAGCCGGAAACGCCCCGTAATCGTGAACTCTTCATTCACCTCGACCTTGGATCGATCAAACTGTACGTCATAAAACTGCGCGGTGCGGGTACGCAGGTAGGGTTCTTGCGCGCGTTCGCCGTGTGCCATCACCTCGGCGATCGGCACCAGCGCCAACACAAACAACAACAGCGTACGTAGCCGGGAAAGGAAATTTTTCACGCAATTAAACATCATTATTCCCCCTTAGCCGTTGGACTTCTGATCGGCACGAATGCCCATCATCGCCATCACTTTTTTGTTATTCGGGAGGAAGGTCGCGCTCGACATAATCATGCCCAGTTTCCACCAGCCGTAGTGCATGAAGATACAAATAAAGCCTGAGAAAAGTGCAGATACCCAGCTTGCAGAATCACCGAAGGTTCGCAAAGTACCTCGTTCAATAATACGAATATATTCAGGCGTCGCTGAACGCGGATACACATAACCGATCATATCGGCCATCGAAGCCATCATGCCTTGATGCGCCGCTGGCACATAGTAAGGTGCCATGATGATGTAATTCGATGGATAAAACAGGAAGGCAAATGCAAAACCACCAAAAATTGCAGTAAACAGCGCATTTCGGAAAATCATCAGCATCATGTCCATCACCAACGCACCGGCAATCATCTGCGCTGGCAACACCATATTCAGAGGATAATCAGTCCAGACCATGAACTGCACTGGACGTGTGATTGACACCGCCAACATCAGACAGACCGCACCAACCGTGGCGCCGATCGGTAACCGGAAATAATTCCAGAACACAGCTTGTAGCGCAGCCGGGAACATAATCATTACTACCGGCATCACCAGCGGCCAGAACTGGCGATCCTTCCAGTCGGTGAACATATCCCAGTCGCCCGCCAGCAACATCACATGTAGATGAATCGCGCCGGTGAATAGCAGCACCACCGCAATCACGACCAGCAAATCAAACAAACGAGAGGCCCGAGCGGCACCGGGAGAAAGCCCTGCTGCCTGCACAACCGGAGAATAAGAACCAGCAACGACGTCAGCGGTGCTGACAGGGGAATGCGACATAGTCTTGGTGTTCATGGGGCTGTCCTTGCGTGCGCACTAGCGCGGACGACGCAGTACGCGGTCCTCTTATTTTTATAGTTGGATGCCTTCGTTGCGAAGGCTTTGCTACTGCAGAGATCTGGCCTAGGCCGAGGCCTCGTTCTCGAAAACTATCGGCAGCAGATCACGCATACGCGCGATGATCTGCATCAGCACACCCGCCAGAGCGAGTGCGTTCCAGCCGAGAATCACGAAACCCCAGTGCAGCGGATGCGAGAAAATCTCTTCGGTCAGCCAGTAGGCATGACCCCACTCGTTGTAGCCAAGGTTAGGCAGGATCAGGAAAGGGCCAACCACTGCAAACACATGCATCAGTGAGATACCGCGGCAAAAGGCGGGGATACGTGTCATGGCGTAGACAAAGCTACCCACGCCAAACATCAGGTAGATCGGGATGCAGGCGTAGAACAACACGATATGGCTAGGCGTTATCGGTGTGTCACGCAAAACCGTCTGGTGCCAGTTGCCGTCACCTTCAGCGAAGAAACTACCCGTCCAGTAGAAGGTGAAGGTGTAAACCACCAGCCACATCGTCAGGTAGAAGTATCGACGCAATTCAACAGCCGGCGCCACATTTTCGATGTCGCGGTCACGCGTCGCAATCAGGTAAACCTGTGCTGCGGCGGCTATACCAAACAACACGGGCAGCTGTATGTAGAACAAACTCATCCACGTGCTTTCGAACGCTGGATCGGTCGAGTCGAGGCCTACCGTCATACCATGAGCCTGCTGGTACATTCGGTACCCAACGTAAACCGCGGACAAGATAACTACAGAGACTAGGAAGCTGTCTCCTCAGGGTGCCTGGGATTGATGCCAGTTTTTGAATATTCTTATTTTGCCAATGTTCTTTCTAGACCAATGTGAGTAATTCAGTTTTGGAATAACTGATATACGGCATAGAAAGTTTTGCATACTTTCTCTCTGATGACAATATGTATCATCCGGTTTGCTGCAACGCAATAATTTGGTCCGTAAAACCCAGGGGCTCGGTCGCCTAGGTTTTTAAGGCTTAAATCTGAATCGACTGAAGTAAAGCCCGCGCCCGCTCGGGGATAGCCGTCGGCTGCCTCGACTCGCGGTCGACGTACACGTGAACAAAATGTCCCTGCGCGCTGGCGACGGACTCATCGCCACGGAATATTCCCACCTCATAGCGCACGCTAGATTTACCGAGCTGGACCACGCATAGGCCCGCAGTGATTGGCTCTGGAAATGCCACTGGCGCAAAGTAATTGCAATGCGTTTCGACCACCAGAGCGATCGCATCACCACCGTGAATATCCAGCGTACCGCGTGAGATCAGAAACTGATTCACCACCGTATCAAACCACTGGTAGAAAACCACGTTGTTCACATGGCCGTATACATCGTTGTCGGCCCAACGCGTGGTAATTGGTAAAAAATGTCGGAAATACTCGCGACCTTTAGCACTGTCTCTCATAGCAAATAATTACCTGCGAACGACAAAGGCGACCCCAGTCGCCGTCAACAAAATACCGATGGCACCAGCAATGGTAAATGATTCACCAAACAAGCCCCACGCCATCAACGCAGTCACCGGCGGCGTAAGATACATCAGGCTGGATACATGCGTCGCCGCACTTTTACGAATGAGTGCGTACAGCAAAAACATCGCACCGATCGATAATGCAAAAACTGACCAACATAAAGCGCCGATAAACTGAGGTGTCCATTGCACTGTGTGCAAAGTGAAGTCCAAGTCTTCCAGCCACCATGCCAAGGGCCACACCAAAACAATCGACGCCGTAAACTGAATCAACGCACCCGATCGTAAATCAAACCGAGGACAAAAACGTTTTTGGTACAAGGTACCTGCTGTAATC
>JAPLQC010000067.1:30088-47547 GCA_026399895.1 Burkholderiales bacterium | reverse complement strand
TGGCTAGCACGACATTCACTCGCTGTTCCTCAACCCCGAGTGCAGACACTTTGGTGAAAGCAGATGGCTCCACCAAGCGTACACGTGCTTGCAGCGTGACAGGCCCGCCCCAGTTACTCAATGTAGCGAGTGCACCAGGTTTTATCTGCGCGGCGTCTTCGGTTAATAGCTCGACGATCACCTCGATCGCACCCGGGTCGCCAACATCCAGCAAGTTGGCACCCGCCGCCAGAATGGCCTCGCTTTGCTGTCGTAGCTTCACTACCTTGCCGCTACTCGGCGCGGTGACTGCAACCGCTTGTTTGGCGAGCGGTTCTTTACCGCTGACACGCTGCAGGGCAATACGTAGCTGCGCAAGTTGGTGACGCGCGGCGTTAATCTCTTGGGCCGATACTTCTCGTTCGCGCTGTCGCTGCTGCACCGTCAAGCGGACATTTTCGATTTGTAGGGGAGAGATAAACCCGCGCGCCGCCAGTGATTCCTGTCGCCGCAAATCCGCTTCTGCTTGTAAAAGTACCAGCTCTGACTTTTGCAGACCAGCGTTGGCGCGTGCGACGCTGGCTTCTGCGGCTGCGACTTGTTCACGTTGTTCTTGCAAACGTCGCTCATCCAACAGTGGTGGCGGCGCTGGCCACAGCAGAGCGACGACTTGGCCCGCTTGTACGACGTCGCCTTCACGAACCGTCAAACGAGCGAGTTTGCCTGCGACAGGTGCGGAGATGACGTAGCGATCGCGCAGGCGAGTTTTGCCGCTTTCTTCTATCGTGCGCTCGAAATTACCCACATGAATTTCTGCGACATCCACGTCAAATGGTTTGGGATAAAACGCCCAACCAAGAATGGCCAAGAAAATGATCAGTGCAGCCAGTAACCCGAGTTTCTGCTTCATTTTTACTGAGTATCTTCGCTGGAGAAAAACAATGGATCCCGGCCTACGCCGGGATGACGACTCATCGGCTGACGGCTCAACTAGTCGTCATCCTGGCGCAGGCCAGGATCCAGTGTCTTGATCGGCATACCTACTCATGTGTTTTAAGAACGCCCACCAAATCAAGCTCCCGAATCTTGCGGTTCACAATCGCCGCGCTAATCACGCCCGTAATCACGACACAAAGCACCGCATACGCATAGGTCGAGGTCTGAACTTGGGCCGGCAGGAAGAACTCATCGGTTGCTATCAAGGCGACCATGCCTTTCGCCAGCGCCAGACCACCGAGCATGCCGATGGGTATCGCCAATGCGATCTCCAGCACGATCTCACCCAGCAGGATTTTTGACACCTCGGCACGGGTAAAGCCCAGCACCCGCAAGCTCGCCAGTTCCCAAGCGCGCTCGGCTAACGCAACACGGACTTGGTTATAAACCACCCCCACCGCGATAATTGACGCGAAAATCGTCAGCACTCCCGTGATAATTCGCAAGTTGCGCGCGGTGATGCCTTGCACATTCGCCAGCATCGATGCTTTGCTGAAGGCTGCGGCCACCATAGGAATTTGCTGCATGCGTTGCAACAGCTCGGCTTCATGGCCGCGATCAACCAGCAGCGTGGCCCGGTTCAGTACATCGCCCTCGCGCAGCAAATGGTTGAGGCTGCGTCGCTCGATATACGCGCTCATCCCCATCAGCTCACTCCAGCCGGTCAGTCAACAACAGACCGTCGGTGGGAATTGGCATCGCACGTTTATCTAAGCCGACCACCCGGTGCAGCTGCGGAATACTTGGCCGGCCTTGGATCACGCCGCGCCAACGTCGATGCTCATGCACCAGTCGCACGGGTACCGAGCGCCCAGGTTCAACCGCAGACACATACGGTAGACGCGCCAGCGCATGCAGGGCAGTGATGTTTCTCGGTTCTATCAAACCGACGCTAATATCGGCACGCAGTACCTGCCGAAATTGTGTATTGAGTAGCAGCTCGATAGCATCACCCCAGAAGGTGCCGCCAATGAGTACGGCGATAGATGCGGCGACGCCAAGCACCGTTAAGCCAGCTCGGATACTGCTGCGTTGCATATTGCGGAACACCATGCGCATACTCGGCGAGAACGCTTCGCGCCATCCCAGTACTTCGATGATGGTGGGGCGATAGACACCGGGTGCGCGTGGTCGCATTGCCTCGGCGGGTGCCAGCTGAACGCTACTTTTAATGGCTTGCCAAGTTGCAGCCAGCGCAGCACTCACCGTGGTGAATAGGGCAATCAGCAATAGCGATGGGCGAACGCGAAAATAAAACTCAGGAAAACTGAAGCTCTTGCGATACAGCGTTGTCAGCATCTCGCCCAGCCACGCGCCGGTCACCATGCCTAGCGCAACACCCACTGCAACAATCAGCAGCGCTAGCTTGATGTAGTGCCAACCAATAAGCGCGTTGTCATAGCCCAGTGCTTTCAGAGCCGCGATTTGCTCGCGCTGCATGAGTATCTGCCGTCCCAACACCACATTCAGCAGGAAAGCCGCAATTGCCAGAAAAATCGCAGGCAGTAGTGTGCCCAGCACGCGTTGTTCTTTGATTTCCGATTCAACGCGGGTGTACGAAAGCTGCTCATCTCGGCCGTAGGCGCGTATGCCGCCCCACGGCTGCAAAACATGATCGATACCGGCAATTGCCTCATCCTGCTTGGCGCCGGGTGCGAGACGAAGATTCACATGATTAAAAGCGCCATCCATCTGATAAGCACTCGCCAGCGCTTTTTTATCCAGCCAGAAAACCCCATAGCCTTTTAAGTCGGGTGCGCCAGAAAACCCCGCGAAGATGAACTCCGGTGAAAGCGCGATACCCGCAACGAGAAGTCGTTCGCGCTTGCCATTGATGAGTGCGAATAGATGGTCGCCCGGCTGTAGCCCGCGCGCGATCGCGAAAGCTTCCGAGATCAATACCTCGCGTGGGCCGCTACTTTGACTGGAAATCATGCGCCCGCTACGTAGGAACACGCGGTTGATTTGTGGTGGATGCTTGGGATCGAGTCCGATCAACTTACCAATGATGGGGTCGCTCACACCGGGGATACTGACTTGCACATCGCGCACTACCGTGGCCTCGAGCGATGCGATGCCCGGCACTTGTGCCAGTTGCTGCATCACCCGATCTGGTGCGCGCTTTAAATCGGCAAATAAATCTGCGAACTGGCCCACCGCGTAATAACGGTCACGCGAGTACTGCAGCGAGTCGTAGGCACTGTACGTGGTAATAAAGCCTGCGACCGCAGCAGCCACCACTAACGCTAAGGTCAGCGCCTGGCTCCACAGTCGCTTCAGGTCACGCAACAATTTGCGGTCGAGCGCGGTCATGTTGGGCTCGGCTTCACCAGGACAACTCGCTCGGGCTGAGCTTGTGGTCGTTGATACTGATTTTTTGCAGCCGACCATCACCCAGATACAGCACACGGTCTGCCATGCCCGCGATCGCGGCATTGTGGGTGATCACAATAGTGGTGGTGTGTAGTTCGCGATTGATTTGCTCGATCACCTCCAGCACGCGTTTGCCGGTTTGATAGTCGAGTGCGCCGGTGGGTTCGTCGCACAGCAGCACGGCAGGGCGCTTGACGATGGCACGTGCAATCGCAACCCGTTGCTGTTCGCCACCCGATAGTTGCGACGGAAAATGATCCATTCGATCGCCCAGCCCGACCAACTGCAGCGCCTCGGCGGCCAGCATCGGGTGTTCGGCGATATCGGTCACTAGCTCGACATTCTCGCGAACCGTCAAGCTGGGCATCAGGTTATAGAACTGAAACACAAAGCCGACATGCTCGCGCCGGTACAGGGTGAGATCGTCGTCGCTGGCGCCGTTCAATTCATGGTCGGCGAAATGCGCGCTGCCTGAGGAAGGGCGGTCGAGCCCGCCCAAGATATTCAGTAGGGTCGACTTGCCACTGCCCGATGGTCCGAGCAGAACGATGAATTCACCCGGATAAATGTCTAGGTCGATGTCTTGCAGCGCGCGAACCTCGTTACTGCCCGAGCTGTAGGTCTTGCACAGCGCACGTATCTGAAAGATTGGCGCGATTTCTTGGCTGACCAATGGCGGCTGACGAATATTCAAGAAGTCATGGCAATTCCCACAGTGTTCATGATCTTCGCGGACGGCTGTGTGATGGATATCAAATTTGCCAAAAACTTAATGCCGCTTGAAAAGGATCTCAATTCGACACCGGGCAAATAATAACCAACTAGCAATATTGGTTAACTATAGATAAAATATCCATCTTGGCTTCATTGTTTTGTCGGGTCCATATGTCTCATTCAATGCCTACACTTTTCGACAAATACGGCGGCGTGCCTGCCGTCCGTCGTCTTGTCCGGCAATTTCACGAGCGGTTTGCTGCCAGCCCCGCGCTCAGACGTTATTTCGAAAACGTCGATGCCGAAAAATTCATTAAGCATCATGCGGAGTTGATTGCTTACACGCTGGGCAGACCGACTGCAAGCTTCGATCCGCACAAGATGGCGCAGCAGCACCATCCGCACGATATTTCCGCTTCCAGCTTTGAGCAGGTGATCAATATCTTGCGCCAAGTACTGCTCGATGCAAATTTCGAAGGCAGAGATATCGCGCAAATCATTCATCGCCTTGATCAGCAGAGGCATCGCATCGTGCGCGACGTACAACCGTTGAATGACATCTACCAGCCAGAGCATGTGGATGCCCTGACTGGGTTAGGAAACCAAGGTGCTTTGATCGCCGCGCTGAGCGAGGAATGTCTGCACTATCAAAAAGAGCAGCGACCACTATCCTTGGCAATCATTCGGCCCGCCCCCTACGGCCGCGAGGCGCTGCCGACAGACCATGCAGGTATTCAGCTACTGGACCGGCACCTTACGGGCGCACTGTCGCGTACCGCGCGTCGCGCCGACACGCTTTGCCGTCGCAGTGATGGGCTGTTTGCGTTGGTGTTGCGTGCTACCGATGCCGGCAAAGCGATGCAAGCGGCGCGTCGGATTCATGCGGCGGTCACGCGTGAGCTATTTGCCACTGCAACTGGCAAGCAACGCATCGATCTGGCGATTGGTCTTGCCTCATGTAGCGATGCCGTCTCATCGGCAGAGTTACTGCTGCACGCTGCTGAGCGTGCGATCGGTAGCGCGGGTCAGGCTGGGCAAATGATTGTGGTGGCCTGAGCCTAGGCGCGCTCTCTGCGATAATTCGCACTAGATCAATAAAAACAAACCTCCGAGATGCGATTACTGCAGCGATTCGCTGTGCTGCTGTTGCTGTGTGCTGCGTCGTTCGTTCAGGCTGAGCTGGCCGATGCGCAGCGCGCCGCAGCAAAGCCCTTCACCGGTGTCCTTAGCCGAGGCTTTACCGCATCCGCCACTTGGCTAGAGCTGTCCATCGCTGGTGACCCCGGCGCGCGCAAGGGTGACACCTGGATTCTGCGGGTACGTCCAACCTACCTGGATGATCTTGAGCTGCATGACCCGCTCGATACATCAGGCAGGACGCGCAAAGGCGGCGACCATGTCGAGTGGCCGGATGCCGAGGTCAAATCGCTCAGTCACGGTTTTGTCATTCCGGCATCGACCGAGCCACGCCAGATTTGGCTGCGTCTTTCGACCACCAGTTCCAGTTTCATTCATGTGCAGGTGATGACGCCAGAAGAGTTTCAATATTCGCGTCTGCTGCAGGAGATGGTGTACGGGCTGATGCTCGGCGTTTTGCTGCTGTTTTTCTTGTGGGCAGTGCTGCACTGGGTTCAGTGGCGCGAAACCATGATGGCGATGTTCAGCATCACCCAGCTGATGGCCATCATTTACGCTATGACGCTGGTCGGCTACAACCGGGTGCTGTTCGGCGATCTGCTGTCGGCCATGACCATCGATACGGTTAGCAATCTGATCATTTGCGGCTACGTATTCGTCAGTTTTATCTTTCACTACTTTTTCTTGCGCGAGTTCCAGCCGGCAAGACTGCTACTCAGTTTGATCCCGACAGTCGCTGCGGTTGCCTTCGCGGCCGAGGTGGTCTTGATCGGGCTCGGGCAGGTTCGCCCGGCGATGTACACCAATATTCTCTTGGTCAGCCTGTCTCCCTTGTTAGTGTTGGCGACGGCGATTTCCTGTAACGCCTGGCAGACCGCTGCTGAAGACGCCCAGCCGCCCATCACAAGGCGGACCTTGATTCTGTTTTACTTGCTGGTTTGTAGCGTGCTGTTGGTCGCGACTTCTCATGCGCTGGGCTTGTTCGATGCGCCAGAGCTAAACCTGCACCTGTACCTGATCCACGGCATCCTGACCGGCGCAGTGTTGGTGACCTTGTTGCAGGTCCGTGCGCTTCGTAATGAGGCTTCGCGCAATCTAGCCATGTTGCGTGCCCGTACCTCAGCGCAGCAAGTCGAGATCGAGCGGCAAAAGTCTCAGCTACAGAGCCGATTCATGGAAATGCTGGCGCATGAGTTAAAGACCTCGCTGTCTGTGCTGCACATGGTGTTCGGCATACCGCAGCCCACAAGCGACATGATGTCGCATGCCCGCCGAACCTTACAAAGCATCAACGATCTGATCGATCGTTGTCTGTTGGTAGAAAAGTTCGAGGACGATCAGATCATCTCGAATTACGAATACTTCCGCGTAGATGAGGTGGTCGAAGAGTCATTGCGCAAATCACCAGACCCGGCGCGCTTTGCGGTGTATCACGAGGAGCGAATCACTATTAAAAGCGACCGCCAGTTGCTAAGGTCAGTGGTCTCAAATCTGCTCGACAACGCGCTCAAGTACTCGCCACCCGGCAGTGTGGTTCAGTTACGTGTGCGGCAGGGCATGCACGAGGGTCTGAGAGGTTGCGAACTCAGCGTGGAAAACGAGGTGGCGCTGCGCGCCGGTGTCGCGACTTTCCCCGACGAAGAGCAGTTGTTTAAAAAATATTATCGTGCCGATAGCGCACGCCGGCACTCGGGCTCGGGCTTGGGGCTTTATTTAGTGGCTAATTTTGTGCGCTTGCTGGGCGGCGCAGTGCGTTACGAGCGGCAAGAACACTCGGTCAGGTTTATTGTATGGTTGCCAAATTGAACATCACAGTGATTGAAGATCATGACGCTTTGCGCGCAGTGACCATGGAGGCGCTGCGTCAACAAGGCCATGAAGTGCAGGGCATAGACTGCGCCGAGGCTCTGGACGATGAGGCGGCTGGATTTCACGCGAATATTTTTGTGATTGATATCAACCTGCCCGGCGAAAATGGTTTGTCATTGGCGCGGCGCATTCGCAAGGGAAACCCGGGCGCCGGCATCATCATGGCCAGTGGTCGCACACAAGTCGATGATCGTATTGCGGGTTATGACAGTGGTGCGGACGTTTATCTTCCGAAGCCGGTGGCGGTCGAAGAATTGCTGGCCGCCGTCACGGCGATACAACGCCGAATTGAACTTGCCAAGGCTCCTACCAGCCAAAGCGGGGACGAGGGCTTTGTGGTGGACTCGCGCGCCATGTTACTGAACGGACCTAAAGGGTCGGTGGTCATCTCGCGCTCTGAGCTGCAGATGCTATCGGCATTCGCTACCAGTGCGGGCCAGCAGCTGGAGCATTGGCAGTTGATGGAAGCACTGGGTCAGCAACCGGATGATCTGCGTAAAGCTACGCTTGAAGTAAAAATGGTTCGTTTGCGCAAAAAATTATTCGAGGTGGGTGCAGAGCATTGCTGCATTCGCTCGATACGCCTGGTGGGTTACCAACTGTGCGTTCCGCTGCAGATCATCTAAGTACGGCTATGTAGGTTTTTGTAGGTTGCTTTATCTCCCCGACTCTAGCATGATCAATTCGCGACTAAGCCGCGCGTTTGCGGCGAGCGAAATACCTCAATAAGGAAGATGCAATGAAGGAAACTACACCAGAAGGAACCCTATTTGTTGGCAGTGGTGTGATCGCCAAGGGGCGCTTGATGGTACCGGCGGCGGCCACTATAAATGGCACCGTAGAGGGCGAACTGAGCGCGCAAACTTTGCGTGTGATGAATTCCGGCGTGGTGAATGGCATTGCAACCGCCGAGGAGATTGTCGTTGCAGGTCGTATGGATCAATCCGCTACCGCGACGCGACTGTTGGTGATTGAGGCGACGGGCGTGATACACGGTCAGATTGCCTGCGGTGAGTTGGAGATTCGCAAGGGTGGCGAACTGCACGGCAAGATCGAGATGCTCAACAACAAACGCTGATTCCCGATTAATCTCGATTAACACTGCGGCCCAGCGCTGCAGGGCAGAACCAAGGCGGGCGGACTTAACAGGTCCGCCCGTTTTCATTAGCACTTATCTCGGCTGGTACCAGACCCCAGCGCCCATGCCATGACGCAGCAAGCGGCCCTCATGCACCAGCTTGCGGAAATGCAGCTTCAGCGTATTGCGGTTGCTGCCAGTGAGGCGGATTGCGTCAGCCATCGTGACGCGGCCGTGTTCACGTGCCAAATTCACAATATCTGACGATAGCTTCGGCAGGGCCGAGAAAATCTCTTTGTCGCGCTCGAGGCGACTGAACAGCCGACGCGCATGGTCAACCAGCGAGCTCAGGAAGACGGCGGTCCAAGGCTCCCAGTGCGGGTTGGGGTTGTAAATGCCAGCGAGGGTTCGGTCGAGTGCCGTGTAAAACGCGTCACGGTCACGCTCAAGCTGCGCTTCCAGCGAGGCATAAGCCACTTGCGAGTAGCCGCTCTGCAGAAGCAGCAAGCGGGTCAGCAGCAAGCCCATACGCGCATTACCGTCCTGATAGGGTCGGATGGCGTGGAAACCAGCAATGAACGCTGCAATGGTCAACAATGGGTGTTGAGTTGGGTGTTCTCTTTCACCCTGCAGCCATTGCAGCAGGTTTCTCAGTTTGGCCGGCGCTTCAAGGGGATTAGCACCCGGTAATTGCGAGCGTGCCCCGGTATCTGGGTTATTGAAAGAACGGTGGTTCGCCGAGGCTTTATATTTGCCCGCGTGCCAAACGTCTTTCTTGCTGTGCTTGAGCAAAGTACGGTGCAGCTCGTGAAGCTGTTCTTCACGAAGCACTTGAATGGACACCCAGTCAAACGCCCGATTCAATGCCTCGAAGTAACCGGCAGCCTGTTCTTCATCTGCATTAAACACACGAACCTCAGACGATTGATGCATCAACAACTCATCAATCTCATAATCCGAAAGCAGTTCTGCAGAAAAATCATAGGGACTAGCCGTTATATTTGGAGCCGCGGAGGTTTCCAAAACAGTTGCAGTCTTTTCTTCGATGAATGAGCTCGATTGTTGACGCTGCCTGAGCATGCAGATTGTATGGTTCACTTCTGCATCGGACAGATCGACCGATCCGAGCCGCATGCTGGCACCAACGCTTTCAAGCGTCGCGATTTGGCGCAACGATTGCAGCTTCTCTGGCGTAAGTAGGCTCATCGACCGAAGCGCACCTTTATGCTCGTGAATCTGTGCGATCAATGAAACGCTAAGGGCGGAAATGGGTAGGCTGGGTGGTAACTTCATGATTCCAAGTGGTTAGCCAATTTTGACTCAATAAGCTTTTGAGTCTCTACCCAAAGAATAATCCGAATCGCAGTTCTATAAAACGGTTGGAAATATGGCAATCTTCTAAATGGCATCAGATACAAGCGATACTTCAGAATCTACATAAAGAGTCGCCCCCATCTTGAGTGAAGCGTTGGTATCAAATCAGTATTTGTCGCTGATTATTGGGGCGTCATAATCCTGAACAGGTGTAATTCCGTAATGCTTGGTTCAGGTGATGACTCGCTTGATCAGCGCTAAAACTGGCAGAGCCACCCAATTTCAACCGAAAATAGCAAACTGACTTCTGGCTCCTTAGACCCCGCAAATTTGTGAACGCACATCTGCCACCTCAATCGTCTAATCCCCCGCGCTGGCCGCGCTGGCTGGGCGCTGGCGTGCTGATCCTGCTACTGCCAGTCCTGCTGGTAGTCGGTCTGGCGGTGGTGGGCGTGGATATCGACATCAATGCGCAGCGGGCTACGCTTGCGCGCATGATTAGCAAGCAGGTTGGTCGTGAGGTCCGTATTGATGGCAAGGTGCATTTACGGCTCGGACTGCGTCCGCAACTCCGTCTTCGAGATTTAGCGATTGGTCAGCCCAAAGGATTTGCCGCCGGTGATTTTTTGCGGCTGGGTCAGCTGGAGCTAAAGCTCGACTTGATCCCTTTGTTGGCCGGACGTTATCGCGCTGATCGTATCGCTGCCAGCGATGTGCGGCTCTCGCTTCAGCAGCGCGATGATGACAGTAATAACTGGACCTTTGACGGTTCACCTTCTAGCGAGCCGGATGCCGGTCAAGCCTTTGATGCGCATGAGGTGGCTGGCATTGATATCCGCCAGCTGGATCTCGACAACATCACGGTTACCTTTCAGAGCGGTAGCGCGCGACCCATAGAGTTCAGGCTGGATCAACTCGATGCCGCTTTACCCGTTGGCGGTGGTATTACCCTGAAAGCCAAAGGCATGGTCGAGCGCACCATGCCGTATCAACTCGCGATCAACGGCGGAGCGTTGGCGGATTTATTACGCGGCAAACCCGGCTGGCCGGTATCGGCACAGCTGAGTTTTGCGGACGGTGTATTGGTAGCGCAGGGCAAGCTCGGCGAGAAAGGTAGTGCGCTGAGTTTTGGTTTGGGTGCGCCAGATCTGGCGCAGTTCGGCAAAGTGATCGGCGTGAAGCTGCCGAATGCGGGTGCTGCGGGATTATCCGGTGAGGTAGCGATTCGTCCGGGTCTGGTGCGTTTGGAGCGCGTGTCTGCCACGCTCGGCAAGTCGAGTATGGCGGGTTGGATGCAGTTAGATGCGCGGCCCGAGACGCCGAAGTTGACCGGTTCGCTCGCAATCATCGCATTGGATTTGCGGCCGTTCTTGGGGCAGGACGATAAAGATGAACCGCCGCCCGATTTGCGCGCGCTGTACCAAAGCCTTGCGGATGCACGACTCGATTTGCAGGCGCTTGATGAACTTGATGTCGACTTGCAGCTGGGTGTTGGTCAATGGCTGAGCCTGCCCGGCGATATTCGCAATGCCTCAATGCGACTGCAAGCTAGCAAGGGCAAGCTTGAGATACCGGTCGAAGCAGAGGTTGAACAGGTGCCGATGCGCGGCCGGTTCGTCGTGGATGCTCAACAAGCTATACCGTCTTTTTCGCTGTCATTTAGCGCCGAGAAATCACCTATCGGTGGTTTATCGCGTTTCTTGTTTGGTGTGCCGGGTATTGAAGGTCAGTTGGGTGGGCTGTCATTGTCGGTGAATGCGCGTGGTGCAAAGGGCGATGCATTGATGCGCTCGCTGACACTATCGATGCAGCTACGAGAGAGCCGCCTCAGCTACGGCAACGTTGTCGGTGGTAAGCCGGTCAGCTTTACAGTGGATCAGATGTCGCTGGGCGTGGGCGGTGACAAACCGCTTGATGGCACTTTGCGTGGAAGTTTGCTGGGGCGGCCATTGGTAGCAGGTTTGTCAGGTGCCTCATTACGCTCTGCGATCGAAGCGGGTAGTTCACCGGTGTCGCTTACGGTACAAACGGGGCGGATATCTGCGCGTGTTTCTGGTCTGTTGGAAGGTGCAGATCAAAGTGCTGATTTGACGTTTGCATTGGGTGCCGAGCGCGCTGGTGATGTGGCAGCATGGCTGGGCTTGAACCCACAATCAGAGCTGCCGATCGCCTTGGCGGGTCGGGTTAGAGGGAATCTTCAGCGCTGGTCTTTGTCGAATCTGGTGTTTCAGGTGGGCGATAGCAGTTTGTATAGCCAACTCGACCAAACCACTTCACAAAGCCACCAGCGTCTCAACGCCAAGCTGGAGATCAGTAGCGTTGATCTGCAACAGCTCGATAAATTGCTACCGCCACCCGCACCTGCTAAAGCGGGAAGTAAAGCCAGCCTGGATATTCCTATCCTGCCCGCGAAACTGGTGCTGGAAGATGCAGATATCAGTGTGCGTGCGCGTGATATTCGTGGCTCGCAACTGGCGCTGGGTGAGATGGGGTTTGATGGTCGGGTGCGTGATGGTTACATGCAAAGCTCCCCATTCTTTGCGAACATCGCCGGTACGCGTTATGACGGTGCAATCATGCTGGATTTGCGCGAGGCTGAGCCGCATGCACAATTTTGGTTATCCGCTGCGCCCGTCGATGTGAGTCAGGCGCTACGTCAATTAAAGCTCGCTAAAAATATTGATGCGGGTATCGAGCGATTGACTTTGTACATCGACACCCGCTCACGCAATTTAGCGACCATGGTGGCGAATGCATCGCTGCTGGGTGAGATCAGTGGCGGGCGCATCAGCGTGCGTGATGAGAATACGCGGTCACAGCTACAAGTGCAGGTATCGCAAGGGACGCTATCGGCCAAACCGGGAGAGCGCGTCACGCTTGCGCTGACCGCTGCCGTCGACAATCTACCGCTCAACTTAAGGCTACGTAGTGCCACGCTGAAGGCGCTGGCAGAAGCGCAGCGGCGGATTCCTTTCGAGTTGATGGTCGAGGCATCCAAAACCAAACTACTACTTTCAGGAAGTGTCGATCGTGATCTGGAAGCACGTGACATTGAACTCGCACTGGATGTGCGCGGTGAGCGTTTAGATACGCTGGACCGGTTGGCGCGTGTTTCCTTGCCCCCTTGGGGGCCGTGGTCGGCTGAGGGTCGGTTTCGGATGAATGCGCGCGGCTATGCGGTTGACGCATTGCGTTTACAAGTGGGTAGCAGCGTATTAAATGGCCGCGGCGCTGTTGATACCAGTAGCGGTAAAGCAAAAATCGACATCGCACTGGATGCACCACTGATCCAGCTCGATGACTTCAAGCTACAGCAGTGGTCGGCGATGGAGAGTAAGCCGTCTACCGAAGAAAAAACCGACGCAGCAAGCGTGAAGCGCAAAGCAGCCGAGGCGAGTGACCAGGCGCAGGGCTTATTGTCGCGTCAGGTTTTATCCAAGGCCGATGCCACGCTGGCAGTGCGCGTTGAACAGGTACGCTCGGGCAAAGATGTACTGGGTAGCGGCAAGCTGGATGCACGTCTGCTGAAAGGGCGGGCCGAGATTGGCCCCGTCATCGTAGCCATGCCGGGCGGTGAGGCTAAGCTACAGCTATCGTATGAGCCGCGCGAGCAGGATGTGCTGGCTGACTTGAAAGTCGATATTGATCGCTTTGACTACGGCGTGATTGGTCGTCGACTGAAACCAGAGAGTGATCTGGGTGGACGCTTTAGTCTGAAAATGGATGTCAATGCGCGTGCGTCGCGGTTGTCGCAGATGCTTGCCCATGGCAATGGCAATATCGACATCGCCGTTTGGCCTGAAAAACTACCTTCTGGCGTATTTGATCTGTGGGCAGTGAATCTGTTTGTCGCCCTGCTGCCGACACTCGATCCGTCGAATGAATCCGTGGTCAACTGCACGGTGGGTCGCTTCGCCCTCAACGACGGTAAACTTGCGCAGCGGCAATTGGTGATTGATACCACTCGCATGCGAGTGAATGGCGAAGACCAAGTAAATTTTGCGGATGAGCGGCTGCGCGTACGAATGCAACCGCAGGCAAAGACAGCGCAGTTTTTGAGTTTGGCGACGCCAATCGAGGTGACTGGCAGCCTAGATCAGTTTAAGGTTGGCCCCAATCCGGGCGATGTGATGCAAACCATCGTACGGATGGCGACTTCGATTTTCTGGGTGCCGATACAAAAACTGATGGGTGAGAAACTACCTGCTGATGGCGCGGATGTTTGCAAGCCTCAGTTTCGGTGATAGCGTTGTTGAGGTAGACCGCATCACCAATATCAAGGTTTGGGCAATGACTAGCGATTTCTAGTCATCGGATTTATCAAGTGCTGATAAATCTGTGCTTGCTCTGTGTGTTACTGCTGGACGTCGGCATTGTAGCGCTGATAGAGATTGCGGCCTGAAGATTTGGCGGCATACATGGCAGCATCCGCACGCTCGATCAAAAGATCTTCGCTGTCACCATCTTCTGGATACGCAGTGACGCCCAAGCTACAGGTCACTTCCAATGTGTGACCTTCGAAATCGACAGGCTCGCAGACTACTTGCATGATGCGTTCCAATAGTGAAGTACTCAGTCGTGCCTCCGGGCCACCACGTAACAGCAACACAAATTCGTCACCGCCATAGCGCCCAATAATGTCATCTTGACGAAGTAATTGGCGAAGGCGCGCCGAGATGGTCTCTAGCAGACGGTCTCCGGCGCGATGACCAAATTGATCGTTGATTTGTTTGAAATGATCAAGATCGATAAATACCACCCAAAACGGCATGCCATGCCGTTTGGCGAAGGCCAGGGTTTCAGAGAGTGAGGTATTCAGTGCCCTGCGATTACTGACACCCGTCAGCGCATCGTGGGCAGCATAGTGGGCGATTTCCTTTTCGAGTCTCTTGCGATCAGAAATATCACGCGCCACCACCTGCATAGCGGCTTTGCCGTCGAAGGTCATAGGTAAACAGCGCAGCGCAATTTCGAAGCGGGAGCCATCGAGTCTCGTTACGATGGTTTCGATACGCTTGCTGGGATCTTCCGTCGCACTCGCCACATCCGATTCCAAGCCTAGGTCATTTAATGTCAAGCCGATTAGCTGCCGCTGATTGTTTTCGGCAAACATGCGCCGCGCTGCAGGATTCGCGAAAGCGAGTTTTCCGTCCATCTGCACCATGATGGCATCCGGCGAAAGTTCGACGATCAGACGATAGCGTTCTTCGCTTTCCTGCAGTTTTTGCAGGGCAGCCTGACGTTCTTGCGCCTCGATGTAGAGCTCTAGACTTTTTTGTTCGAGCAGACTTTCAGCTTGTTGCCGCGCGCTGATCTCGCGTGCTAGCTGTCGCTGTAGTAACGCCTCAGGCGTTTGCATTTGCGGTGCGTACCAGGGTGAAACGTGTCAGGGCTTCCTTGCCCTGCGGGGGTAAATCGTCACGCTGAATCGTAATGCTTTCCTTGAAATGAGTGACGCAGCCCTCAATCAAACCTTGGGCAAAGTCGGCCATTCGGCGGCGTGATCGGTAGATGAATACCATCTGCTGCTGACCGTCTTGCTCATAGGTGAACGACGGTGTTTCGGCGTCGCGGTACAGCTTATTGACGTCTACGTGAATCGTGTTTTCAAGTGCACTCAACAACGAAAAAACATCGCTGAAGGCATTGGTCATGTTGGGGTGAATTTCCACGAAACGCCCAAACAAATGCCGGCCAAAGTGTTGCAATAGATCGGGGACTGAGATGCCGGTTTGGGTGGCTAAGTTGGAGACCAGATCCACCATCTCTTGATGCGGATAGGTGCCAACCGAGGTGTACGCGCCGTTGGTGGACAGCGAGGAGGCTTCGATGATGGTGTCGGCAGTTTCAGTAGAGAACTGTGACTCCACCATGTCGATGAATTCACGGAAGACGATGCCCTTCACTGTGCCGCCCCCTTAGGTGTGGTTTGCTTGGTTGAAGTGCAGAAACGCAATGTACTACAAGTCACCTATGTTGAGTGTTAGTTTTGTATATGGATAAGGCTATTTCCTTATATTTTTTAAATTAATTTGAAAATTAATTATAAATTAAAAAATCAATCCGCCGGCCGCGGGTCATCTCGGCGCTATGGTCGCTGGAATGCCGCGACGGGTAACTGCGGCGCTTCCTTGAATTGCTTGGGTACTTCACCCGTCAGTGTGCCGAGGAAGGCGACGATCTGACGTACTTCTTGATCTGCCAACTGCCGACCCAACTGTACGCGTGCCATTACGCGGACCGCATCATCCAATGTCGCCACCGAGCCATCATGGAAGTAGGGCGGAGTCATGGCGACGTTGCGTAGCTGTGGCACCTTGAAAATCCATTTATCTTCTTCTTTGCCGGTATCGTGAAACTTACCTTTGTCGTAGCCCTTGAAATGGGCGATCTCGACACTGCCGGTTGCTTTCCAGTAGTCCTCGACCAGACCAAATTTTTGGAAGCTCTGGCCACCAACGGTCGAGCCATTGTGGCAACCGGCGCAGCCGTAGTTGATGAATTTCTCTAGCCCGGCCTTGGCATCAGTACTGATGGCTTTGGTATCGCCTTTCAGATACTGGTCAAAAGGTGCTGGTGTGAGCAGCGTGCGCTCGTAGGCGCCAATGGCGATTGCCCAGTTCTGCGCGCTGACAGCCTCTTTTTCATTTGGGAAGGCGGCTTCAAACAAGGGCTTGTAGCCTAGCGTGTGCAGCTTTGCTTCGGCTTCGGCGAAGGTCTTGTTACCGTAGGCAAAAGGGCTGGTCAGTGCTTTCCACGCCTGCTCTTCAACACTGACACGGTTGCCACCGTAATGCTGTGACACCAGCAGCGGGGTATTAAAGACCGTCTGCGCATTGCGTGGCATCAGCACCCCATGAACGCCAACCGAGCGCGGCAAAGAATCTGCACCGTAGTGGCTTGGGTTATGGCAGCTGACACACCCGGTGCGGCCGTCGGTGGATACACGCGTCTCGAAGAAGAGTTTTTTGCCGAGTTCTACCCGTGCTGCTGAATGCGGGAAGTCATCGACATGGGCGGTAGGCGGCAGGGGGCGAAATACTTGCTTCGCGCGCGCCAACAAATCGCTCTCGGTATCGGCGGCGGTGACGAGCCCGACGCCCAAAGCACTCGCGCCGATTAACAGGGCGATCAGGCCGCTACGTTTTGAAAAAGAGAAAGTGAGTTTCATCGATGTCTTTCTGTAAATCTTGATTCTTGGAAACTACCGGATTTTGCCCCGAATCGGAGCACCGTGCATGATCCATTCGCTGCGGAGCAGGTCGCCAGCCGTGTGCTCGGCTGAATACGGTTTTGGCCTAAGGTAATTCATGATTTGACGTATTGCAACTTTGACACACCGAAAATAAGCTTCGCACCATTCCCGCTAATGCACAGTCCGCCGGTATTTCCGTCACTGCAGCCGCTGGCGCCGCCGTCCCAGATTGCAGTCGTTGTTGGTGGCTAGCTCTCATGAATCCAATCATTCGAAACGTTTTTTGCCTGCTGCTCGCGGTTGCCTCGGCCGCAGTATCGGCAGCCCCCGCTGAATGGCAAGATCAACTTGCCCCCATCCCTGCCAAGGACTGGAATCGTGACCGCGCAGCGCATCTGCTGGAGCGCGCGGGTTTCGGTGGCACCCCGACCGAGGTCGAGCGTTTCGCAAAGATGACGCCCGCTGTAGCGGTGCGCACGCTGGTTCGGTATCAATCGATTCGTCATGCATTGCCGCCGTTCGAAGCCTCGGGGGCTTTTGATCCCGGGCTTGATCCTTTTTCACCGTCGCGCCCTGCCGCCACTGAAAAAGCCAAGGCCGAGGGCGAGGCACTGGGCGTGAAAGTAAAGCCGGAGGGGAATCGCCGGCTCCAGCAGGTCGCAGATCGGTATTTGTACTGGCTGCGTGTCAGTAAGTTGGAGTCGCAACGGGTCGGCTATTGGTGGGCTAACCGTATGCTCAACACCCCGCGCCCGTTAGAAGAAAAAATGACCTTGTTCTGGCATGGCCATTTTGCGACCAGCG
>JAPLQC010000067.1:0-30082 GCA_026399895.1 Burkholderiales bacterium | reverse complement strand
CAAAACGAGATGCTGCGCGCGAAAGCCACCGGTAATTTTCGTGATCTGCTAATCGCTGTGGCGCAAGACCCGGCGATGCTGGCGTATCTGGACGCTGCGGTGAATGTGAAGGGCGCACCGAATGAAAACTTCGCACGAGAGATCATGGAATTATTCTCGATGGGAGTTGGCAATTACAGCGAAGAAGATATTCGCGAGGCGGCACGTGCCTTCACCGGTTGGAATTACCGCGGTGTGGATTTTGTGATCAACCCAGCGCAGCATGATGATGGTGTCAAGACCGTGCTCGGTCGTCAGGGTAAGTTTGATGGCGTGCAGGTGATTGACATCATTTTATCGAAGCCGGTCACCGCCGAATTCATTGCTGGCAAACTGTATAACTATTTTGTTCGCGAAGAGATTTCGCCCGAAATGCGCGTCAAGCTGGGCAAGCTGCTACGCGATAACAAATACGAGGTCGCACCCTTCCTCGAGAAACTACTACTGTCGCAGGATTTTTATTCAGATGCCTCAGTCGGCACGCGTATTAAATCGCCGGTTGAACTCGTGGTATCGACCTACCGAAAGATGGGTCTAAAAGAGATTCCGGGGATCCCGGATTTTAATAATCTGACCGATGCCATGGGGCAGAAGCTACTGTTCCCACCGAACGTTGCAGGCTGGGCTAATGGTAAGAGCTGGATTACGCCGGGCCTGCTACTGGTAAGAGGTAATTTTGTTTACGACACGGTGTTTCCACCGATTGATTTTGTCGCTACTGACCGAGTGCCCGAAGACCGCTACGGCATTGTGCCGGTAGCTGACAAGCTCGCAATGGGCGCGGATATCACCACCGCCACCAAGCCGGATGGTAAAGAGGTGACCTCGATGTCGATGCAAAACGATCGCGATGAAGATTTCAATACGCGCTTGGCGAGTTACCACGCTTGGCGCAAAGCGATTGAGAAGGTGAAGCCGATACCCCGTGCGCCGGCAAGACTTGATCTTGCCAAGCTGGTGCGCGATGCGGGCTGTCGTACTGCGCAAGAAGCGGTTGATCATTTGTTGCTGCGGTTTTTGGTGGTACCAGTGGATGGCGATACACGCGCGAAGTTAGCTAGCTTGCTTGCAACGGATCTCGGCACCTCTGATCTGAAACTCGCTGACAGCTATATGGAAGATGCACTGCGCAATACGCTGCACGTGATCTTGTCACTCCCTGTTTACCAATTAGGTTGAGCCGCATGGTGCGAAGCGTGAAAAATCATCATCACCAACAATTGCACGGTCATCAGCAGGATGATCAACACGATCATCTGCACAATCACGGCCAGCATCGTCACGATCAGGCTTTGCTCACGCGTCGCACTTTGCTAAAGAGCTTGGGTGCCGCCGGGTTATCGCTGGGCCTGCCATTTCCGGCTGCAGCTGCGGCAGCGACTAAGCAGCCTATCCTGGTTGTGGTTGAACTGTCGGGTGCCAATGATGGTTTGAATACCTTGGTGCCGTATGCCGATGATGCTTACTATCGTTTGCGTCCACGTATTGGCATTCGCCCTGACAAGGTGCGCAAAATTGATGATCGCTTTGGTTTCAATCCGTCGATGTCGGGCTTCGAGCGTTTGTTCAAAGACGGCAAGATGGCGATCGTGCATGGGTGTGGTTATTCGCAACCGTCGTTCTCGCACTTCACCTCGGCTGCGTATTGGCATACCGGCGCGCCTAATACTGGCGAGCCTTATGGCTGGCTTGGTCGTGTGGCGGATGCGATTGATCCACAGCTCACCCCGAATTTTTTGGTGAACATCGATGAGCGGCAGTCGCTCGCAGTACGCTCCGCGCGACATGTGCCAGTGGTGTTCGATGACCCCGAGCGCTTTGCGCGCAAGGGCTTGCGTCAGAGCCGTGCGCTGTTGGATAACTCAGTGTCCGCAGAAGCGGGTAGCGCTTCCCGTAAATACCTCGATGAGGTGGCGCAAAGTGCGCGGCAGGCATCTCAATTGGTGCGCTCGGCTTGGGAGGCCTATAAGACACCGGTCGACTACGGCATCATCTCGCTTGATCTGCCGAAGGTAGCCTCCATGATTCATGCCGGTCTGCCAACGCGTTTGTTTTACGTTTCGTATCGCCATAATGCGTTTGACACGCACGTGCAGCAAGCCGAGCTACATGGTCGGTTGTTATCGTATGTGTCGGATGCGGTTGCCGGTTTTATCGGCGATATGCAGCGCATTGGTCGCGCGGATGATGTGAGCGTCTTGGTGTTCTCGGAGTTTGGTCGTCGCGCTGCTGAAAACACAAGCTTAGGTACGGATCATGGCACTGCTAATCAAATGTATGTGATTGGTAATCGCGTGCGTGGCGGTCACTACGGTGGCGTGCCATCACTCACGGATCTGGACGAGGGCGGCAACTTGAAGTTCAGCACGGATTTTCGTCGTGTGTACGCTAGCCTGATTGAGGGCTGGCTCGGCCATGCCGACAGCAAGTCGCTGCTGTCGGGTAGTTTCGACACGTTTAACTTGTTCGCTTAGCCAACGCCAGCAACATCAACTCTGCGCAGCGGTTCCCAAGGCCGAAGGCGATCGCGCTTTCGGTTTTCCCTGAATATCCGAGATGCGGTACTTGGTTCTACGATCACCCATCAGATCGCGCAGTTCACGAATGCTGAGGTCGGTTACTTCATGCATGCGAATCAGCATCGAGGCACCTACCGGCAGTGCGCGGTGCCGTATCTTGCTAATGACGGGTGGCGCTACCTCCAGTGCACGCGAGAGCGCGGCATCGTTCTTCAGTTGCATCCGTTCGCGCAGCGTATCGAGTAGCCGACTCGGGTTATAGCTATCTTGTGAGGCGAGCGCGTGTTCTGGCACAAGCTGATGGTGAAGTGGTTCCATGATGCTCCTTGTCGCGGCGTGATGTTAATGATGACTGTGCGGTGGTTGACAAGTTCCACCGCACCCTCATGCGCCATCAGACCGTTTGTCATGCCACAGAAATCAAGTTAAAGAAAACCCCGGCAATGACAGCGTGATCAGCGCCACGTACAGCGCCACCTACAGCGCCACGTACAGCGCTTCAGTTTCACCAAAGACTGGTCATCATGCCGGTGTTCAAAGAGGGCGGGTAGCCACCCGAGAACGGGAATGACATCAGTCCGAGCGGCATGCCAAGCGCTGCACTTTGCGCTTGTAGTGCCGGCAGATCGCGGTACCCCATGCGAATCGCTTGCATTGCCGGTATGCCCATTAATGCACTGAGTCCGGCATTGGTGCTGGCAGATGTCGGCAGGCCTTGTGGTGCGGCCAAACCGACTGCTCGCAAGGTATCGGGCAAACCAAAGCCAGTACGGCGCTGGTCACCGAGCATGAGTGGCTGACATGATTGCTTGATGATCTGAAACAGTCGTTCTACGCGTGCAGCGCTTCGCATCTGTCCGCTGCCTCGGAAATCCGGGTGATGCGCCAGAGCGAGTGCTGCAAGACCGGTGACATGAGGTGCGGCCATTGAGGTGCCATCCCATGCGGCATAGCTGTTTTCAGGTACGGACGAAGTAATCGCTACGCCAGGCGCGCATACCGACACTTCAGGGCCATAGCAAGTGAAGCTAGCGGAGAAGAAGCCGTTGGCATCCACCACCGGTGTGACGGTCTGTGCGTGATAGCTATCCGCCGGGAATTCATTGACACGACCAATGGCGGCAACCGTCAGCACATTCGGTGAAGACCCAGGGTATTGCACGACGCCACCCGAGTTGCCCGCAGCAACAATGCAGGCAATACCCGTCTGCCTGGCGCGTACGATTTGCTGCTCAAGCGCTTCCGAAGGCTCGGCACCGCCGAGCGACATGTTCACCACATCAATCTGCTGCTCGATGCAGTACTCCAGTGCATCAATCAGTTGACTGACCTGCCCACCCGGGAATAGCTTGCAGACATGAATCTCTGCATCTGGCACGAAGCCACGAATACCGCCAGCTGAGTCAAGCCCTGCGATCAGGCCAGTACAGTGCGAGCCATGTGCGAGTGTGTCGACATTCCATGTGGCGGTACTGACCGACTTGTTGACGATGTCATAGCCGCGCGCTACCTGTGTCAGATCTGAATGCGAGTTGGCACAACCAGAATCAATCACCGCCACTTTGACGCCTTGGCCGCGGAAAGTATTCGGTAATTGATCCAATCGCATCGCGCGTTGGCCCCACGTTAGCTGCTGTTGCTGTGGGAAGTTTTTCAGACTCGGCCAATCGGAGAGTGCGCGCAGGCCCACCATGTTTAGCTCGGTGTCGCTGATATCTGGTTGCATTTGGTAGAAGCTCCAGAAGTCAGCGCGTGGCTTTACGTATAGCTTACGCAGACTGGCCGCAGTTTCACCATAGAGTGCAAGCCGCACGCGGCCCTGAGCATCAGTCACGCCCTGGGCTGGCAGCATGCTGCCGTACAAGTAGACCTCGGCACCTGCAACCGGTTGTCCTTTGCCCATCACGACAAACTCTGCAGTAAACGCAGCACCGGCCGCTGGCAAATTACAGTTGGCCAAAGGCGGCTGCTGTAGATAGCTAACCTCATGCAGCTGTAATGGCTGATCACGTTCAACAATCAGCTGCCCTTGCGCCTGTTGTGCCAGCGCCTGCGCTTTGTCTTCATGCATGAGCGCCACCAGCACACCGCCTTCTTGCATGCCGATGCCGAGTGCGCCGACCACCTGCTTGGGTCCAACGCGATCAATGATCTCTATATCGGGTGACTCTTTCAGCGCCTGCTCGACCATCGAAAAACTCAGCGGTGCAATTCCCATCATTTGCATTCCCAGATTACGGCGCGGTGCGATCAGAAACTGACCCTTGCGCTGCGTGATCCCGCGTGAAGCGGGATTCACGCTCGAGCCCGGATTCACACCCGGGCTCGACGCTGCCGAAGCTGGATTGATGCCCGCCCCCGACGCCGCTGACGTCGCCGAAGCCGGATTTACACCCGTACTGGACGCCGCTGAAGCTTTGTCGGAATCTGATTTAGTGGCCATGACAATCCTTTCGACATTGACGGTTTATTGGCTGGTCGCCGGTTTGTCCATCATCTTCACGCGCTGATCCGGCTCGATTTTGAGCTCGCCTACGCCAGCGAAGCTTTTCTCTAGCTGCGCGGCTTTTTCATGCGACATATCGAACACGGCAGTGTGCGGTGCTTCTGACGGACCAATCTTTTCGACCAGCTTTACCTCCGGTTGTGCGCCGACCTCGGATAAGAAAGTGGACAGCTTTGCCCCACTAGCACTGCTGACGAGGTAGCGACCGCGGCCGGGACTAGTTTGTATGCTTGACATGATGTTTTCCTTTACTGTGGATAGAGACTACTGCGCCGGGTATCGGCCGACGCCACACTTGCCTACCTTAGTGCAGGGTCTGACCTGCACCGTAGGCTTGTTGACCAGCAGTGGCATAAGGCTGCTGCTGGGACAACTGCTGTGCTAATTGCTGCACCATCTGCTGTGCCATTTGCTGCACCAGCTGCAGTTGCGCTAATTGCTGAGCCCACTGCTGCTGGGCCATTTGCTGCACCAATGCTTGTTGCGCGGGATCGGCTTGAAAAGGAAGTAGCCGACCGATTTGTGCAGCGATGCTTCCGATCTGCCCACCCAATGCCGGTTGCCCATGCAGCCCACCGATCGCGGTACCGACGGGTTGACCGATCTGACCAATCAAGTTGCCGATCCAACCCTGTGGAGAGAGTTGCTGCTGCTGTGAGGGTTGTTGAAACTGTGAGGGTTGTTGAAGTTGTTGTTGCTGCGCGAGTTGTTGAAGTTGTTGGAGCTGTTGCTGCTGTTGAAGTTGTTGTTGAAGCGCTTGTTGTTGTGCGAGTTGCTGTGCATAGGCTTGCATCGGATCAGCCGAGAACGGTAGTAGCGCGCCGCCAATGCCACCTGCAAGTTGTCCGATCTGACTGCCGGCGCCAGATTGCCCAAACATTCCGCCAATGCCTCGACCAATCAGCCCACCGACCGGAGCGCCAAGCATGCTGCCGAAAAATCCCTGAGGTGACAGGGCCTGCGAACCGTAAGCACCCGATTGCGAGATGCCATTCATGTCTTCTCCTGTTTGTGGAAAGAGATGACATCTTTTGGGCTAGCGGCGATAAATGCAAATCGATCGGCACGCTGATTGCGGGCTCTCAATCGAATTGCGTTAATTTGCTGTGTTTTCTAGCTTTGCAGCAAATAAAAAACCGTGCAGGCATTGCAGCACTGCACGGTTAGAGTTTTCGCTACTCGGTTTTATGGAATCACGAGTAGCGTGAACGGATGAACGTAAGCCTGCAAGGTGACTAACAATCCCACCAAAGCAGCGAGTGCAATCGAATGGAAGAACACGTAGCGCAAGATCTCACCTTCGTGGCCGTACCACTTGGTCGCGGTAGAAGCGACCACAATCGATTGTGCATCGATCATTTTGCCCATCACACCGCCCGACGAGTTGGCCGCTGCCATCAGCACTGGCGACAAACCGAGCTGCTCAGCCGAGGTTTTTTGCAAACCACCAAACAGCACATTCGATGCAGTGTCGGAACCCGTCAGCGCAACACCAAGCCAGCCGAGCAGGGTGCCAAAAAACGGATAGAAGATGCCGGTATTGGCAAACGCTAAGCCGAGCGTGGAATCCACACCTGAGTAGCGGGTGCAGTAGCCGAGTGCGAGCATCGCAGCGATGGTGATCAGCGAGTACTTCAGCAGCTTCAGCGTGTCCCAATACACAGCAAGCATCTCACGCACGCGATAACCCATCAGGAATGCAGAGATGATCGACGCGATGAAGATACCGGTACCCGTCGCCGACAGCCAGTTGAGTTTGAAGATCGCTTCTTCGATCTTCGGTGTTGGTGCAACCGGCGGCATCTTTTGGATGAGGTTGTGCAAGTGGGACCATTCGATCTTGATGATCGAAATACCATCGAGTGCTTTTTTCCACTCCGGGATGCCCCACAGCAGAACGATCACCGACAGAACCAGCCACGGTGTCCAGGCATTCATGACTTCTTTGCGCGAGTAACCGTGTCCTAGGGTTGCGGGTGCTTGTTCATCAGCGCCATCGAACTTGCCTGACGGCGAGGTCATGATTTCTTTAGGGCGCCACACTTTCAGGAACAAAGTAAGGCAAACCATGGAGCTTACTGCTGCACCCACGTCAACCAACCACGGGCCGTGGAAGTTGGAAATGAAGTACTGCGGAATTGCGAAGGCAGCGCCGCCGACCAGAATCGCTGGCCACACTGCCAACATGCCGCGGAAACCACAGAACGCCCACACCAACCAGAACGGAACGATCAGCGAGAACACGGGCAATTGGCGACCAACCATGGCAGACAGTTGCAGCATGTCGAGGCCGGTCACTGCGGCCAGCGCGATGATCGGCGTGCCTAGTGCGCCATAAGCCACTGGCGCGGTGTTCGCGATCAGCGACAAGCCTGAAGCTGCCAACGGTGCGAAACCCAGACCGATCAGCATTGCACCGGTCACTGCCACTGGTGTGCCAAAGCCGCCAGCGCCTTCAAAGAACGCGCCAAACGAGAATGCAATCAGCAGCAGCTGCAAGCGACGATCGCCGGAGATACCGGCGATGCTCTCACGCAGAATTTTGAACTGTCCCTTGCGATCGGTCAGCTGATACAAAAAGATCACGTTGAGAATGATCCAGCCAATCGGGAACAGGCCATATGCCGCGCCGTAGAGCGCAGAAGAAATCGCAACATCTGCGGGCATTGTGAAGCCAACAATGGCCACCGCCAACGCTGATATCAAACCCATTAGCGCGGCGATATGCGCCTTGATGTGGAAGAAGGCCAGCGCAGCGAGCATCACCACGACAGGAATTGCTGCTGCTATGGTGGACAGCCAGACATTGTTAAACGGGTCATACACTTGTGACCACATGGGGGATCTCCTCCGCTTGTATCAGCGTTTTAAATGCGAATCGAACATCATATTGAACCGTAGAAATATTGTCCATGCGTTTGCTGGACCAATCCGACTGATTCGACCACGACTTGGTGAAAACTTTTTCTATACGTTTTGAAAATTTTTTGCTTGTCAAACCCGCGTCCGGACATGGATTCGGCGCACTAGCGCTGGTTGGTGATGGTATCGCCAAAGATTCTGGGCATTTTTGACGGCATGCAGCGGTAATACTGGGGATGTCCCTCAATTCTGCCCCCGAGGGCAGCGGCTGCATGCCAAGGCCAGCGCGGGTCGGCGATGAAAGCGCGCGCTAAGGCGACCATATCCGCCTGGCCAGTCTGCAGAATGTCTTCCGCTTGCTGGGGCTCGGTGATCATGCCGACTGTGATGACGGGCATGCTGACTGCTTGTTTCACCTTTGCTGCAAACGCCACCTGGTAACCGGGGCCAATGCTGATCTTTTGCAGGGGCGAAACGCCACCGGAAGACACATCGACGAAGTCGGCGCCTACCGCCTCCAGGCGTTGACATAGCGTGACGCAATCATCGACAGTCCAGCCGCCTTCAACCCAGTCACTACCCGTGACCCTCACACCGAGAGCGATTTCCGGGCCCAGTTCTGCGCGCACCACCTCGTAAATCTGCAGCAAGAAGCGCATGCGGTTTTCCATGGAGCCGCCGTATTCATCATCGCGCTGGTTGGCTAGCGGCGACAGAAACTCATGCAGCAAATAGCCATGTGCTGCGTGCAGCTCGATTGCGTCAAAGCCAAGACGACGCGCGCGCCTTGCCGTCGCCGCAAAATCATTGATCACGCGCTGAATATCATCGCGACTCATGGCGCGTGGCGCTGCTTCTTCCGGCTTATGCGGCACGGCTGACGGTGCGATGGTTTCCCAGCCGCCTTCGGCGCTGGAGAGCAGGGCGCCGCCCTCCCATGGGCGAGCACTCGAGGCTTTACGTCCGGCGTGTGCGATTTGCAGCATCAGCTTCGACTTGCTGGCCTCGCGCAACATATCCACCGCGGTCTTGAGCGACCGCTCATTCTCATCGTTGTAGAGGCCAAGGCAGCCGCGTGTGATTCTGCCCTCAGGGCTAACTGAGGTAGCTTCGATGGTTAACAGCCCGGCGCCGGAAAGCGCTAGAGAACCGAGGTGCGCCAAGTGCCAGTTATTGGCATTGCCGTCGTGACCGGAGTACTGGCACATCGGCGACACCATGATTCGGTTGGCGAGCGTTAGCGGACCGAGTGAAATTGGGGTGAATAGCAGCGGGGAGGACATGAGCTTCCTTGCGACGCGGGATTACCGCGCCGGGTGACTGAACCAGCAGACTATCAGTTCAAAAACTGCGTGAACTTGTAAAAGCTCACGCTTCTATTGTGTTTATTATCAGCAGCTTACTTGGCACTCTTTAAGTAATCTATGATGGCGGCGCGTACTGCTGGATCAGCTTGCTGGTACATCATGTAGGTACCCTTAGCGACTTTTTGTGGGTTCTCCAGCCATTTGTCCAACAGTTCGGGGCTCCAGGACTTGCCCTTCAGCCCGGTTTTGAACTCTTTCGAATAGGCAAAGCCCGCAATCGCGCCGGCAGGTCTTCCGACCAGAGCGTGCAGATTCGGCCCCATGCCGGGAGGTGCGTCTTTCTGGATGGCGTGGCAAGCGGCGCATTGCTGCTTGTACAGATCTTCACCCGAGACGTTTTGCGCAGACGCTTGGCTGCTCAGCAAGATGGCGGCTGACAGCAGGGTCATGCGAAGGATATTTTTTGCAGCTGGCATTGTGCTCTCCTAGAAATCTTGGTTTTGTTATTGAAACCGATAATGTTTCCGGAGCGTATTTTGGCACGCGGCAAGAGATTTTTCGACCAGGCAAAAAAAATGCTCTCCATCGGAGAGCAAAACCTAAGAGGGGTTAGGTGGAAACGAGGAGATTACGTAAAGCCCTCATCGCCAAGACTACGTAATGGAGTCTTTTGTCATTTGAGCAATGACAAACCACAGCATGATCAAAATCAATGAGTTGGCCAGACCTGCAGCCGCGCAGGGCGGGCAGAGAGATTTCGGCGCTATTCGTCGGCGCCCGAGCGCGCTGGTGTCAGCAGATGGCCGAGTTTCTTGGCCTTGGTTTGCAGATAGCGCTGGTTTTGCTCGGTGCTATCGGCGATATGCGCTACCCGTTCGGTGCTGATCTCCAGCTCTTTCAAGGCGTCGAGCTTGCGGGGATTGTTGGTCATCAGGCGCAAAGAGCGGATACCGAAGTACTGGAAAATCGGTGCGCATACATCGTAGTTACGAAGGTCGTCGGCAAAACCGAGCTGATGATTGGCTTCGACGGTGTCTGCGCCTTGTTCTTGCAGCGCATACGCACGGATTTTATTCACCAGACCAATGCCGCGCCCTTCCTGACGCAGATAGAGCAGAATGCCGCGCCCTTCTTCGGCGATGCGCTGCAGGGCACCTTCCAGCTGGGCACCGCAGTCACAGCGTTGGCTAAACAGGGTGTCACCCGTCAGGCACTCGGAGTGCAGCCTGGCCAGCACGGGTTCGCCATTGCTGATGTCGCCCAAGGTCAGTGCGAGATGTTCTTTGCCGGTACTGGCTTCAAGAAATGCGTGCAGGGTGAAGCTCGCCCAAGGCGTTGGCAGCGCACAGCTGGCCATGTGGGTCAGACTCGCGTGATCAGAGCGGGTGGTACTTTGCGACATTTATGAGTTCCTACAAGCCGGCGCTCAAATGCAAATGCGGCGTCGCGATGCCTCGCAACCGCCGCATGCCGGACGACAGCCGGGATTATGCCACCGGGCGGCGTTGGCGGGCACTCGATACATCGTTGCTCAGCAAACTTGGTATTTCACACCAGTTGGTCTGAGGGCAAGCGGCTTTCAGGGCAAATCAAACAGTAGCAACTCTGCGTCTTCTGCTTGATCAAGAATCAGCTGACTTTCTTGTGAAATCTTCAAGGCATCGCCGTTCGCCAAGCGTATGCCGTTGACGCTTACCGCACCGCGCGCCACATGCACATAGGCGCGCCGGTCGGGTTTCAGCGTGAACTCGATGCGATCGCCCTTGGAGAGCATGCTTGCGTAGATGAGTGCTTCCTGATGTAACCGCACCGACCCATCACGGCCGTCAGGCGACGCGATGATACGCAACACGCCCCGCTTGGCGGCGCTGTCGATATGTAATTGCTCATAGCTGGGGGTGACACCGTGACGCGAGGGCTCAATCCAGATCTGCAAAAAATGCACGAGCTCGGTTTGCGATGGGTTGAATTCGCTGTGAGTGACGCCAGTGCCGGCGCTCATGCGCTGTACGTCGCCGGGTCTGATCACGGAGCCATTGCCCATGCTGTCTTTGTGCGTTAGCTCACCTGACAGCACGTAGGAGATGATCTCCATATTTCGATGGCCATGGGTACCAAATCCGCGACCCGGTTGTACTTGGTCTTCGTTGATCACGAGCAGCGGTCCGAAACCTACATGCTGCGGGTCGTAATACTCGCCAAATGAAAAACTGTGCCGGGAGTGAAGCCAACCTATATTGGCAACACCGCGTTGTTCACTCTTGCGTAATTCAATCATTGGGATTCAAATCATTGGGCGCCGCCGGCCAGCCTATCAATCACGGGCACAAACGGCAGGTTCATAAAAAAATTTTCCCAATGATCCCACAGTGCTGGCGGGCGCGCAGCCGGCGCCTATCTCGAGCAAGCGCTCAGGCGTGATAGGGCGCCATGGTTTGGCGTGCTTCCCAGTATTCCGGGACACGGGGCGGACCTTTGCCGGGCCTTAATGCATAGCCCTCGCCGTAGGCGCAAGTGATCGTGAGCTGGTTGCGCGAGACCAGCTCTATTTTGAATCGCAGCTGAAAAATTGTGACCCGAATATTGCTACCGGTACTCGCGCGACCAGCGAGCTTGAACATCAGCAGAACTTCTTCGATCGGCACCACGCTACCCATATGGCTGATGAACAATTCAGCCAGTGGTACTTCGGCGGGGGAGAGTTGAATGACGTCGCCCAGGTAGATGAGCCGGCGCGATTCTAGATTCAGGGTGAGCAGACCTAAGCCTAATTCATCGAGCAAACTATTGTGACGTCGCAGCGCAGTGACGACTCGTCGGGCTACCTCAGTCATGGCGTCTTTGCCGCATACCCAGTCGCTTACCAGCTTTGGAATATCGAGGGCCGTTGGCGCACTTGGGTGATCATCAAATACCAATATCAAAGGTACCGGCGGCAAATCGGACTCGGATCGGTGACATAGGCTGGGATATTCGAGTCGACCAAAATCCCAGAGCATCTCGATTTGTGTGGCGTCATGAACTTCGACCAGGGCAACCGCTGCCTGATTGGGTTCGGTATCAAGGTAGTCGAGACGGAACGGAGGCTCTAGTTGTTCCAACTGCCAACTCACTAACTGCGTGTTACCCAGACGCCGAGGAAACGCCGAGTCTTGCGCAGCAATCTCTTTGGCTAGGCGGCTGAATAGGCCTTCGCCCATTACTCTGAGCGCGATCTTCATAGGCACTCGCTTTCCTTAGAAGCCGGGCTAGGGTGTTGATTTTTTTGATTCAATGGGTTTTCCTAGCGCACGGTAATAGGTTCATTTTTCATGTCTCGGATGTTGTCCCACAGATTGCCATTCAGTAGACGGGCACGCTCATGCGTTGCGTAGAGGCGTATATCGACTTTTGCGCTCCATTCCTCGTCGCCCGCTAACGCGAGTCTTCGTACCGAAATATCGTGAGTGACGCAGCGCTCGGGTAACCATGCGATACCCAGGCCAGCACGCGCAAGTGTGTGGAGCACACGCGCATTTGCGCTTTGTACGACGACATTGAAGTTTGGATCGCTTGGTCGGAATCGGATGAGTCCGTTGCAGATGCGGCCGAAAAAAGTTTCGGGTGGGTAGGACAGTAGCGGCAGATGTCGAAGCTTTGATTCGGTGAGCCGATGAACCGGCGAACCGAATTCATCTGCCAAGCTGACCGGCACCAAACGATCCTGACCAAGCGTGATTGATGGCGCCATTTTTTCGTCGATCGACATCGGCACGATGGGGCTGTGGTGCGCCATCAGAAGATCACAACGGCCATTACTCAATGCGATGACGCCTTCATAGGTTTCACCCGCCTGGATATCGAACTTCAGACCGCTGATACGCTCGTTAATCTGGTGCATCCATTCAGGTAAGGTTTGCTGGACAAGCGACTGCGAGACAAACAGCTTGATGCCGGAGAACACTTTGCTTCGATGCCCTAGGGCGACCCGAGTGTCTTGTAATTGACGCACCATCTCGCGCGCAGCATCGCGGAACAAATGACCTGCCATGGTCAGTCGCGGTGGCACGGTGTCACGATCAACAAGTGAAATCCCGATCCAGTCTTCCAATGAACGGATCCGACGACTGAACGCCGATTGCGTGACGTTGCGTGCCTGAGCCGCCCGGGTGAAGCTCGACATATCGGATAACACCAAAAAGTCTTCAAGCCATTCAATATCCATGGCAGCTCCAATCCATGACGCGGCGAAAAATCCACCGCCTTGAGGTGCGTTAGTAAAACGCTAACTTCGGATTGGCGAGAATGTAATTTATTTAGTTCCCGGCGGATAGGGGGGTGGACGGTCTATTCAAAACGATGCGGCCCAGTTGCTGGGGGTTTCAGTTAAATCTGTAACGCAAAAACAACGGATTCGACGGAAATTTGCAGCGCAAGCAAGCTTTAAATAAAGCAGCGCAAGTACAAAGTGGCCAACAGACAAAGGGGTCGATGCCTCTTGATCGTGCGCGGAAGCAGTAGCCGAAAAAAAACCGCCGGCGAACCGGCGGTTTGATAGAGTTGGTAGGGCTTAGTCGTTTGCGTGGATATCGTTATCTTTAGTTTCGCGCACAAACAGGGTGCCAATCACGAACGTAAACAACGCGATCACGATCGGGTACCACAAGCCGTAGTAGATATCGCCCTGGTAGGCGACCAGCGCAAACGCTGTGGTTGGTAACAATCCACCAAACCAGCCGTTACCGATATGGTACGGCAGCGACATCGAGGTGTAGCGGATGCGGGTCGGGAACATCTCGACCAACATGGCGGCGATCGGGCCGTAGACCATGGTTACGTACAGCACCAGAATCACGAGGATGACCAACACCATAGGCTTGTTGACCTGAGCTGGATCGGCTTTAGCCGGATAACCCGCTTCACCAATCAGCGCCTTCAGATCGTTGGTGAACTGCTTATCCTTCGCTACCGCTTCTTCTTTCGGTAGCCCCACCGCGCTGTACGAGGTCAGCTCTTTATCGCCGACCTTGATCACCGCTGTCGTGCCTGGAGGTGCAGGCTCGTTCTTATAGTTAACCGAGGCGGCCGCCAGTTTTGCTTTCGCAATATCGCAAGACGACGTGAACTTCTTGGTGCCGGTCGGGTTGAACTGGAACTGACACTCGGCCGGATCAGCCACTACCACCACTGGCGCGTTCATTTGCGCCGTTTCTAACGCCGGGTTGGCGTAGTGTGTGAGCGCCTTGAACAGTGGGAAGTAAGTGAGGGCCGCCAGCAGACAGCCGGCCATGATGATTTTCTTACGGCCGATCTTGTCGGACCAAGAGCCGAACACGATGAAGAAAGGCGTACCAATCAGCAGCGAGGCAGCAATCAGGATGTTGGCGGTTGGCCCATCAACCTTCAGCGTCTGTGTCAGGAAGAACAGCGCATAGAACTGACCGGTATACCAAACCACAGCCTGACCTGCTGTCAGACCGACCAGCGCGAGAAGCACGATCTTCAGGTTTTTCCATTGACCGAAAGCTTCGGAAAGCGGGGCCTTGGAGATCTTGCCTTCTTCTTTCATGCGCTGGAATGCCGGCGATTCATTCATCGACAGACGAATCCAGACCGAGATACCCAGCAGGAAAACCGAAACCAAGAAAGGAATGCGCCAGCCCCACTCAGCGAATTGCTCTTCACCGATCGCGGTAAGGGTGCCGAGAATCACGAGCAGCGACAGGAACAGACCCAGCGTTGCAGTGGTTTGAATCCAGGCAGTAAACGCACCACGTTTGTGATCCGGAGCATGCTCTGCCACATAGGTCGCAGCGCCACCGTACTCACCACCGAGGGCCAAGCCCTGCAAAATCCGCAGCGTGATCAAGATAATCGGAGCGGCAATACCGATACTCGCGTAGTTGGGCAACAGACCCACAATAAAGGTCGATACACCCATCAGTACAATCGTGACAAGGAAGGTGTACTTACGACCAACCATGTCACCCAAGCGACCGAATACGATCGCGCCGAATGGACGCACCAAGAAACCTGCCGCGAATGCGAGCAAAGCGAAAATGAATGCGGTGTTGGGGTCGGTGCCAGCAAAAAACTGCTTTGCAATGATGGCTGCGAGCGAGCCGTACAAATAAAAATCGTACCACTCGAATACTGTGCCTAGCGACGAGGCGAAAATGACCTTTCGCTCTTCTGGCGTGATCACGTGGTCAGTTGCCTGATCTGTGGCCATTGTGTCTCCCTATGTTTATATGTTTGCAACGGATTTCCGGAGCATTGCAGGCGAGTGTAGGTTTGAAAACTTACAGTTCGCTTTCTTGAAACTTACAAAACCTTACGCCGATACTGCAGGGTTCGGCGCGCAGTTTCGCAGAAAAGCCGCTGTGCTATCCTCGATCGCCCTCAAGGATGGCGATAAAGGTCGCCATGACGGTTGCTCATGGCAGTGGCTGAGTTGAAGGTCAGTAGAGTATCTATCGTGGATGTTTAAGCGGAACGGAAGATGATCAAGCATATCGTGATGTGGCAGTTAAAAGAGCATGCCGAGGGCGCGGACAAGGCGACTAATGCCGTCAAACTGAAATCTTTATTAGACCCGTGCGCGAATCTTGTGCCTGGTACGCTGGCCTTCGAGGTTGCACTGGCCGAGCCCGGCTATGAATGCACCTATGACGTCGTTCTGTATTCGGTGTTTGAATCTGCGGCGGCGCTCGATGCCTATCAAAACCACCCGCAGCATGTCGCACTCAAGCCCTTCGTTGCTGCGGTCAGGTCTGAGCGGCAGTGTATGGACTATCACGTCGCCTAGATAAACACTACCCATGCAAACCTATCAGCGCATTGTTCTCGCCGCACGTCCTCAAGGTAGTGTCGTGCCTACCGACTTCAGAATCGAAACTGTACCCGTGCCAGAAATCGGAGAAGGGCAGCTTCTGGTTCGTAATCATTACCTCTCGCTTGACCCTTACATGCGTATGCGCATGGAAGACATTAAGAGCTACGCCGCGCCGCAAGCGATTGATGAAGTGATGATCGGTGGCACCGCCGGAGAAGTGATCGCCTCCAAGAATCCGAAGTTCGCCGTAGGCGACAAGGTGGTGGGTATGTTGGGTTGGAGCGAGATGAGTGTCTCCGATGGCAGCATGCTCAAGAAAGTCGATAGCACGCAGATTCCCCTGTCAGCTTATCTCGGTATCGTCGGCATGCCGGGCATGACAGCATGGTATGGACTGAACAAGATTTTGCAACCCAAGCCCGGGCAAACCATCGCAGTGTCTGCCGCAAGCGGTGCTGTGGGCAGTGTGGTGGGCCAGCTAGCCAAGCTGCAAGGCTGCCGCGTGATTGGTATCGCGGGCGGTAAAGCGAAGTGTCAGCTGGTCGTCGATAGCTTTGGCTTCGATGCCTGCGTCGACTACAAGGCTGGCAATCTGTTCCGCGATATCAAAGCCGCTGCACCCGATGGTATTGATGGTTTGTTCGAAAACGTCGGTGGTGTGGTGATGGACGCTTCCCTGAATCAGATGAATCCTTTCGGTCGGGTCGCTTTATGCGGCATGATCTCCGGCTACGATGGTCAGCCTATGCCCGTGCACGCTTTGCATAAAGTGCTGTCGATGCGATTGATGGTGCAGGGTTTTATCGTTTCCGAGCATCTCGAGTTGTGGCCGCAAGGCCTTTCCGAGTTGGGGCAATTAGTCGCCACAAAAAAACTCAACTACCGCGAGACCATCGCCGACGGACTTGCTGCTGCACCTGAAGCCTTCATCGGTATGCTGCGCGGTAAAAATATTGGCAAGCAGCTGGTGAAGCTGGTCTGATCTCCTCACCCACTGCTTCACTCACCACCAATAGCCGCCATGCAATCCTTCGCCGAAAAAACTGCTGTGATCACTGGTGCTGGTAGTGGTCTGGGGCGTGAGTTTGCGCTGCTAGGCGCAAAGCTGGGCATGCGCTTGGTGCTTGCTGATGTGCAGCAAGACGCACTCAAACAAACCGAAGCCAGCGCGATTGCGCTCGGCGCTGAAGTACTAAGCCAAGTGTGCGATGTGCGTCATGGCGATGAGGTTGAGTCGTTAGCGCAAAGGGCAGTTCAGCGTTTCGGCTCGATTCATCTGGTTTTCAATAACGCCGGTGTTGGCGCGGGTGGTTTGATCTGGGAGAGTACCCAGCACGATTGGGAATGGGTGCTCGGCGTGAATGTGTGGGGTGTGATTCATGGCGTGCGTGTATTCACGCCCATCATGCTGGCCAGCGAGAAAGCGGATCCGACTTTTCAAGGGCACATCGTCAACACCGCCTCGATGGCGGGTTTGCTGACACCGCCGGCGATGGGTGTTTATAACGTCTCTAAACACGCAGTAGTCGCGCTGACTGAGACGCTGTATCACGACCTCAGCTTGATCGAATCGGGCCTCGGGGTGTCGGTGCTATGCCCTTATTTTGTGCCGACCGGGATCAGCCAATCCGAAAGCGTGCGACCGTCCGATGCCAAGCCGGCAGAGCCCGCAACGCGAAGCCAGCAACTCTCCCAAGCCATGCTGGAAAAAGCGGTCACCGCCGGTAAGGTGAGTGCGGCAGAGGTTGCGCAGATGACGTTTGATGCCATCCGTGCGCGGCAGTTTTATATCTACTCCCATCCACAAGCGCTTGGCAATGTTGATCGCCGCATGCAGGATATTCTTCATGCGCGTAACCCAAGTGACCCCTATGAACAGGCCCCAAAGCTGCGTGATCAATGGCGCGCAGGTCTGCGCGAGGACTAAAGGATCCATGTATGGCGCGTGAGAATTTTGGGTTTTTTCATCAGCTGCGCGTACGTTGGTCGGAAGTGGATATGCAGGCGATTGTCTTCAATGGCAATTACCTGAATTACTTCGACGTTGCCTTCACCGAGTATTGGCGTGCCACTGCCTTGCCGGATGTAATCGCACAGGTCGAGGCGGGTCTGGAAATGTTCGCTCGCAAGGCGAGTGTCGAGTATCACGCACCTGCTCGTTTCGATGATGTGCTGGATATTGGTGTGCGCTGCGCCGAGATCGGCCGTAGCTCGATGCGTTTCATCCTCGAGATTTATCAAGGCGATCAGCTACTGGTCTCGGGCGAGATGATGTATGTGTACGCCGACAGTCGGGTTCGCAAAAGTGTGCCGGTGCCGGATGCCTGGCGTGAGCGCCTGATGGCGATGGAAAAAAATTTGGCAGCAAGCCAGTGATTTTTTGTCAGAGACATTCGGAATGAAGCTGAATATCGTCACCGGTGATTGGGATAGCTTGCGTGATCACGCGCAATCACTACGTGTTGAAGTCTTCGTCGTGGAGCAGGGCGTGCCCATTGAGCTTGAGTGGGATGAGGCTGACGAGGTGAGTACCCATGCAGTAGCGTATGACGAAGCAGGACAAGTGATTGCAACGGGTCGCTTGCTACCCGATGGTCATATCGGTCGCATGGCGGTGCGCAAATCAGCACGCGGCAAAGGCATTGGTTCCGAGGTGTTAGCGGCGCTACTCGAAGAAGCCAAGCGCAGGCGGTTTCACGAACTGGTGCTACACGCCCAGACCCATGCGATTGATTTTTATTTTAAGCACGGGTTTCAGATTGAAGGTGATGAGTTTCTAGAGGCGGGTATCCCACACCGCCGCATGACGCTGACGCTGTAGCTCAGCAAACTACCGAATCACGCGCTCGCGAAGCTCGGCCTTGCCACCGGCATGAACACGCACGAGGCTGGAGACACGTGTGCCATAGTGCTCGGATTCGATGCAGATGGGCGATAGCATGCGCTCGAGCTCAAGACTAACGCCGGTATCGGGAAGTCGGCTGTCGGCGGCCTGCGTGGTATCTGACAGCATCTCAAAATACGCATCATCTGGCGCGCCTTGGCACAACAGGCTGGCGAATTGCGCTTTGGCGCGCACTACCTTAGGCCAAGGCGAATCTAATGTGCCATTCGATAAGCCATAGATGCCGGGCTCAATCGCTTGCCAGTCGCTCTCGGTGCCATTGGATACCCAGTACATCGCTTGCTCATCGCCCAGAATCAGGTTGAAGCCGTTGTAGTGCTCACCGTTGGAGCGAACCTGCTCAAGGTAGGCCTGCGCCGAAATATCCTGACTCAGGAAGTTCGACACTAACTCGCCGCGTGAGCGCTTCTCGCGAGATGGCTCGTAGCCATTACGAATATTGGTCAGCGCCGCAAAGCGCCCCTGTCGATTAACCCCGAGCCATGTCCCGCCGCCCTCCAGATCGCGCCCGGCAAAGACTTCGGGTTGATCGGACCACCAATCAGCAGACTGCGCTGGCCGGGAAAAAAACTCGTCACGGTTCGCAGCCAACACGAGCGGGCATTGCGGTATCAACTTCCAAGCAAAAACAATTAGGCACATTGGGGCAAGTCCACAAAAATTTCTATATGGCGCCCGCCGTCTATCGGCAAATGCGCATCAATCGCCGCCTGCTCCAAAGCACCAAGAAAATCGTCTGGTACTGAGGGGTAGATTTCCATCCAGGTTTGGGCGCCGTCTTTTTCTTCGGGGCGACGTTTTAGCAGCGCATCAACGCCATAAGCTTCGCGCAGTCTCTCCTGCATTTCCCGCACATGCGGCAACATCAACGCGGCCAACTCGCTTCGCACCCGATAGTAGACATAGATATCACTCATGTCTCAGCGTTCAGTGCGTAGGGAAGTTCGCCGAATTCCAGCGCAGGTCCGTTGACCGAGCTCAGATGAACGCTTGCTGCGAGCGCTTCCATCTTGAGTTCGACCAGGCAAGCCATGCGGCCATCAGGGCCGGCCTCGGCATTCACGACCATGCCGCAGGGTTGTTCGGGGTCGGCAGATGAAAACACTTCCATGCCGGCAGATGCAGCCGGCTCCGCCATGTCATTGCAAAACGCCAGCAAGGTACGCCGTTTCGTTTTGCCTAGGTATTGACTACGCGCTACGATCTCCTGACCGGGGTAGCAGCCTTTCTTAAAATTCACACCACCCACTAATTCGAAGTTGATCATCTGCGGCACGAATTGCTCGCGCGTCGCTTCGACGACCTGGGGCAATCCGGCGATGATCTCGCTCCAGCGCCAGGTTGACGAAGAGGAGGTAGGTAGTTGCGATGACCATGCCCGCCATTGCTGCTTTGCTTTATCGGGTGCGCCTATCCACAGCAGTCGTTGCAGCTTGCCGGCATCCGGCACGCGAATCAAGGTGCCGTTGTCGTCGGTCACGCATTCCCAGACGGAGGGCGTGGCATCAAAATTGGCGCTGGCAGCGCCCAGCATGACGACCTGTTCGCTGGCGTCTTGCAGCTTAACTTTTGAACGCAGCACGAACATCTGCAGTCGCTTCAGGATGCTCGGCAGCAGTTCACGCGGCAGCGCCAGAAAAATACTTGTGCCGCTACGCCAGACCAGACAAGTGGCCAGCAGTCGTCCTTTGGGGGAGCAGTAACCCGCCAACATCGCATGGCTCAGGTCTAGGCCGAGAACATCATTAGTGAGTTGGTTATGCAGAAATCCAGCGGCATCGTCGCCACTGGCCTCGATCACGCCGAGGTGGCCCGGCGCACAGAGAAAGCCGCTACCGGCCTCGGGATGCGCGCCAAAATCAGGGAGCTGGTCTGGGTTGTCGATAGCCGGTGTCGCGCCGAGGCTGACGAGAAAATCCGACCACGAGCCAGCAGGTGCTGACGTGAATTCCGGTAAATTCGGTTTCGCGACTATCATTGAGGGCGAATTATAGAGGCGCGCTTGAAAACGCGTTGGCCGGTCTGGGGATTGAAATGGCGGTATTAAAAAAACTCGTCGCGCTGTTGGCGCTTCTGGTGCTGGCAGCTGCCGCTGGCTTCATCTATTGGGCGCGGGATCCCTTGATGCCGGCTGATTCTGCCGCTATTGAGTTCAATATCGCCCAAGGCAGCAGTATTCGTGCTGCGATGCGACAAGTGCAGCAGGCCGGCGTGCCGGCCTCACCCCTCCTGATGGAAGTTCTGGCGCGAGGCTCGGGTACCCGCAGCCTGAAAGCCGGTAGCTACCGGGTCGAGGGTGGGACCACGCCGCTGTCACTGCTGGATACGCTAGCGCGCGGCAATACCATCAAAGAGTCGCTGACGATTATCGAGGGCTGGAATTTTGCGCAAATGCGCGCAGAGATCAGCCGGCAGAAATACTTACGCCAGGACAGCGCTGATATGGACGTGCCGACGCTGATGCAGAAAGTCGCGCCGGGCTACAGCTTTCCTGAGGGATTGTTCTACCCAGATACGTATTTCTATGACCGCGGCACTAGCGATCTGTTGGTGCTGCAGCAAGCGCACCAACGCATGCTCAAAATGCTGGACGAGGCGTGGGCTAAGCGCGCGCCGCAGTTACCGTTCAAGGAACCCTACGACGCCTTGATCATGGCCTCGATCGTCGAGAAGGAAACGGGTGCACCCGCCGATCGGCAGAAGGTCGCCGCTGTGTTTGTTAATCGATTGAAGCGCGGCATGCTGCTGCAAACGGATCCCACCGTGATTTATGGCATCGGCCCGACTTTCGATGGCAACTTACGCAAAGTTGATTTGCAAACCGATACACCCTACAACACCTACACGCGCCCCGGTTTGCCACCGACGCCGATTGCCTTGCCGGGGCGTGCTGCTTTGAACGCTGCACTGAACCCCGCGGCAACCGAGGCGCTTTTTTTCGTTGCGCGCGGCGACGGCAGCAGCGAGTTCTCCAATAACCTCGACGATCATAATCGCGCGGTCAATAAATATCAGCGCGGGCAGTAAGCCCGCCATCACCATGGCAACCGGAAAATTCATCACCTTCGAAGGTGTCGATGGCGCGGGTAAATCAACGCACATCGCCGCCTTCGCCGACAGCTTGCGCCAGCATGGCAAAACCGTGATCACGACGCGCGAGCCCGGAGGTACCGCACTGGGCGAGCAGCTCCGCACCTTGCTGCTGGATGAACCCATGCATCTCGAAACCGAGGCCTTGTGCTACGTTTGCGTATCAGGGTGGCGGTCGTGGCATGTCGCTCGACAAACTCTCGCAACTCGAGCACTGGGTGCATGGTGATTTGCAACCCGACCTCACCCTGCTATTCGATGTGCCGCTCGAGGTGGCACGTGAGCGTTTGCAAAAAAGCCGCGACCTCGACAAGTTCGAGCAGGAGCAAGATGACTTCTTCATTCGGGTCAGGCAGGTGTACTTGCAGCGTGCTTCGCAATTCCAGCAGCGCATTCGCGTGATTGATTCAACCCGACCGATCGACGCTATTGCTCATGAGTTGCAGCAAGTAGCGGCTTCCTTGTGCAGCGAATAAAACACGATGAGTGCTAACTCTATTCACCCGTGGCAGCAGCCCGATTGGGAGCGCTTGCAGCAACTGCGTGAACGCTTGCCACATGCGCTGCTGTTTCATGGTGAATCTGGCATTGGCAAAGTGGCGCTAGCTGAGCATCTGGCTGCATCGCTGCTGTGTGAGCGTATAGGGCCAAATGGCCATGCCTGCGGTAGCTGCGACTCCTGTGGCTGGTTTGCGCAGTATGGGCATCCGGATTACCGTCGGGTTCGACCCGATGCGCTTGAAACTGAAGACATCGAAGACGGCGCCGAGGCAGAAGAAAGCAGCGGCAAGAAAACCACCAAGACTCCGTCGAAAGAGATTCGTGTTGAGCAGGTGAGGGCGCTGGCGACCTTCATGAATGTCTCGACCCATCGCGCGGGTCTGCGCGTGGTCTTGCTGTATCCGGCCGAGGCGCTGAACACCACAGCTGCCAACACGCTGCTCAAAACACTGGAAGAGCCACCACCGAATACTTTATTCCTGCTGGTGACGCATCGCATCGACAGACTATTACCGACCATCTTGTCGCGCTGCCACCGCTTTGCTCTTTCACCACCCGATACCACTGCCGCTGGCGCTTGGTTGACTGAACAAGGCGTGCCACAAGCCGAGCGTTGGCTGGCCGAGTATGGCGGCGCGCCCTTAGCTGCGTTAGCAGCCGCGCAGCAGGATGCGATGCCGGAAAAAGACGAATGGTTGACGCAACTGGCGCGGCCGGAGTCGATGAATCCCTTGGTGGTTGCCGAGCGCTTACAAAAAGCATCGCTCTCCGAACTGGTCGCGTGGCAGCAACGCTGGTTGCACGATTTACTGTCATTAAAGCTGGGGGCTCGGGTACGCTACTTCCCGCATCAGCAACAGGTGCTGGGTCAGTTGGCAGCGCGCGTGAGTGCAGAGCGTTTGCAGCAAGCCGTGCGCGATGCAGCGATGCGCCGCGCCGTCTCAGATCATCCGTTGTCGGCGCGACTTTTCATCGAGCAAATGCTGCTCGAGTACACAGGATTATTTAGATAAGGAACGCAGCATGACAGAGCCGGGTGGTGAGCAAGCGTTGCAATGGTCCAGACCCTCGGTGATGTCGCTGACTATCAAAGACAGAGCAGGGCTGTATGCCGCGTACATGCCTTTCCTGCAGCAAGGTGGCATCTTCGTACCGGGTGCGCGGCCCTGCCAGTTGGGTGATGAGGTGTTTCTGTTGCTAACGCTGATGCAGGACGAGACGCGTTATCCGGTGGCCGGTAAAGTCGCCTGGATTACACCGCAGGGCTCGACCCACACCGCGGGTATCGGCGTGCAGTTTCCTGACGACGAGAGCGGCATCCGCGTCAAACGCAGAATCGAAGAACTGCTCGGCACCGCACTGGGCTCATCACGGCCGACGCATACAATCTGAACTACAATGGCGCGTTTTCAGGAACGCGCTGTTCATGTTCATCGATTCTCATTGCCATCTTGATTTTCCGGAACTATCGGAGCGCTTGCCCGAGATCTTGCAGAAGATGCAGGACAATCAGGTGAGTCATGCCCTGTGCGTTTCAGTGACGCTGCCGGAATTCCCAAACGTATTGGCGCTGGCCGAGGCGCATCCCAACCTGTATGCATCGGCCGGTGTACACCCGGATTACGAAGATACCGAAGAGCCCAGTGTCGAGCGTTTGCTGCAACTAGCCGCGCATCCGCGCATTATCGCCATTGGCGAAACCGGCCTGGACTACTACCGGTTGACGGGTGATCTTGAATGGCAGCGTGAGCGCTTTCGTGTTCATATCCGCGCCTCGCGCGCCAGCAAGAAGCCGCTCATCATTCACACCCGTGCAGCATCTGAAGATACCCTGCGCATCATGCAGGAAGAGTGCGCAGGCACCGGCGATGGTGGTGTCGGTGGTGTAATGCACTGCTTTACTGAATCATTGCAAGTAGCCGAGGCGGCGATTGCCATGGGTTTTTATATCTCCTTCTCCGGCATTGTGACCTTTAAAAATGCTAAGGCATTGCAAGAGGTGGCGCGCGCGGTGCCACTCGAGCGCATGTTGATCGAAACCGATTCGCCCTATCTGGCACCGGTACCGATGCGCGGCAAGACGAATGAGCCCGGCTTTGTGCGTCATGTGGCCGAATATCTTGCCGACCTGAAAGGTGTGCCGCTCGATACACTGGCCGCGGCGACCACGCAGAATTTTCGGTCGCTGTTTCAGGTTCATTGAGCATGACGCAGGAACCGCAAAACCCCGGCCGACGTCAGTTGCTGGCGGCGGTCATGTTGGCGGATGCCGATTCTCTATTTCAGCGACTACGCGAACCTAAATCGGACTCCTATCGCGAGTGGTTCGAGGCAGTTCGAATCGACGATGTAAAACGCGTGCAGTCGCTTTTGGCGCGTGGCTTTGATCCGAATTCCGTTGAGCCGGAACGGTTTGATACCGCGCTGATACTTTCCGTACGCCTCAAGTCTTCCAAGGTGTTTTCTGCCTTGCTCGAAGCGCGCGATATTAACCTGAACGCACGCTCATTGAATGGTGATACGGCGCTGATGATTGCCGCTTACCTGCCGGATGTGCCCCGAGCCTTGGCATTGATCGGTAAGGGCGTTGAAATCAATCGCGCTGGTTGGACAGCACTTCATTACGCAGCTGCCTCCGGCAGTATTCCGATTATTCAACGACTGCTGGATGAGTCGGCGTTTATTGATGCCGAATCACCGAACAAAACCACGCCCCTGATGATGGCGGCGCGTAGTGTGCATAGTGCGGTCGTCAAGCTGCTGCTCGATGAAGGCGCAGACCCCACTCTCAAAAATGAAGCCGAGATGAACGCTGCGGATTTTGCACGTGCGCAAGGCTTTAAAGAATTAGCGCGGTTTTTGGATGACAAAACGAAGCCTTGATCGCATCCTGCAGTCGCAGGGTTTTGGCACACGCAGTTTTTGCCGACAGCTGATACGGCAGGGTGAAGTCATCATCGACGGGGTAGTGGTGGATGACGAGCGCGCTGAGTTCGAGACCGATGGCCTCAGTTTCAGCTTGTTCGATGAAACCTGGGTTTACCGCGAGCATGTGTATATCGCACTCAATAAGCCGAGTGGCACCGAGTGCTCACGTCGCCCCAGCCATCACCCGAGTGTGATGACGCTGTTGCCCGACGAGTTTCGTGAGCGTGAAGTGCAAGCGATTGGTCGGCTGGATCATGACACCACAGGTTTGCTGCTGCTCACCGATGATGGCGCGTTCAATCATCGTATGTCGTCGCCCAAGCACCACGTACCCAAGCGCTATCTCGCCACAACGGCAGAGCCGGTCAGCGCGACGCTGATCGACGCTTTACGCAAAGGTGTGCAGCTCCATGATGAACCCGAGCCACTCTTTGCGATCGAGTGTGTTCAAGTGGCGGAGCATCAGCTGGAGATCGTTCTGGCGCAAGGAAAATACCATCAAGTCAAGCGCATGTTGGCGGCCGCGGGTAATCATTGCGCTGCATTACAGCGCATCTCGATCGGTCAGCTCAGCTTGGCCTCGCTAGAGTTGGCCGAGGGCGAGTGGTGTTATTTGGAAGAGAACCAGCTCACCCTGTTGTAGAAAATTTATTCTTAGCTTTTTACGCCTCAACAACGATTAGCGAACGATGCGATAGCAGGGCTTGTAGTGCGTCCCTGGTAGTTTCATTCGAGATTGTTCAACGAAGGCGCTGAGTAAGCTATCCATCTGCGTCATGATCTCGGGGTCGCCGTGCAGTTCGAACAAGCCATGGCGCTCGATCTCCTGAATACCTTGTAATTTCACATTACCCGCGACCACCCCAGAAAAAGCTCGTCGTAACTGCGCCGCTAGCTGATGCGGCGGCTGTTGACGGTGAAGATTGAGCGCGCGCATAGCAGCATGCGTAGGCGTGAAAGGTTGTTGAAACTCGTCATCAATTTTCAGCTGCCAGTTAAAGTAATAGGCATCGCTTTGCTGCTTGCGGTACTCGCGCACTGCGCGCGTGCCATCGCGACACAAACGCGCCACCTGCTCCGGATCATCAATCACAACCTGATACAGCGACTGCGCTCGCGCACCTAGCGTCGCGCCGATGAACTCATCGATCTGATGAAAATAGGCCGCAGACTCTGCGGGACCGGTAAAAATGAGCGGGAAGGGGAGAGCAGTATTCTCGGGATGCAGCAAAATACCCAACAGATACAGAATCTCTTCTGCAGTGCCCACCCCACCCGGGAAGACCACCACCACATGTCCGGCGCGAACGAATGCTTCCAATCGTTTTTCAATATCAGGCAGGATCACCAGATTATTAACAATGGCATTGGGCGATTCGGCGGCAATAATCCCTGGCTCAGTAAAGCCAAGGTAGCGGCCAGTGGAGATACGCTGTTTGGCATGTCCGATTGCTGCGCCTTTCATTGGCCCTTTCATCGCGCCAGGTCCGCAGCCGGTACAGATATCCAGCTCACGCAATCCCATTTGGTAGCCGACACGCTTGGTGTATTCATACTCGATACGCGAAATCGAATGCCCGCCCCAGCACACCACCAGATTCGGTGCCAGATCGGTTTGCAGCACATTAGCATTGCGCAGAGTATGAAACACCAGATCAGTCAGCGCCACGCCATCATGCTCGCCGCGCTGATCTTGCAGCGCGAGCTCGGCGCTGGTGAATAAAACATCTCTTAATGCGGCAAACAGATGCTCGCGTATGCCGCGTATCATGCGTCCATCGACAAACGCACTCGCTGGCGCGTTCACCAGCTCTAGTTTGATGCCACGCTCGCGATGCACGATGCGAATATCAAAATCTGGATACGCGGTCATCAAGGCTTTTCCGTCATCCATGTAATCCGCCGACGCCAGCACGGCCAGCGCACAATTTCGGAATAGCTGGTGCAGCCCGGTTTGGCTGTTATCAAGCAGCTTGGCAATCTCTTGTCGCGACAGCACCTCAAGATGCCCCTCGGGCGAGACCACTCCCTCCATCACGGGATATTTCATAGGATGTACACCTCAGTTAAGCCATGCCGGGATGTTAACAGCGGCTGAATCTGCTGGGTCTCGTTACAATGGCAGCTTCCTAAGTTCGAGGTTTGCCCATGTCAACCAACGAAGTCGTTTTGCGCACCCTGGCCCGCGTTATTCCCGCGATCAACACCTCCGATGGGGCAGGTGTACGCCTGCGCCGTAGCCTGGGCAGCGGCAAGGATGTGCGTCTGGATCCCTTCTTGATGCTCGACGAATTTTCATCGGATAACCCGGGCGATTACATCGCAGGCTTCCCGGCTCACCCGCATCGCGGCTTTGAGACGGTGACCTATATTCTCGACGGCCATATGCGGCATGAGGATCATCTGGGCAATCAGGGTGATCTGCAAAGCGGTGGCGTGCAGTGGATGACTGCAGGCCGCGGCATTATTCACTCCGAAATGCCGCAGCAATTGGAGGGCCGCATGCGCGGCTTTCAGCTGTGGATTAACCTGCCCGCCACAGAAAAAATGAAGCCGGCCGGCTACCGCGACATACAACCAGAAGAAATTCCGGTGCATGCACTTCCCGCGGGCGGCCAAGTAAAAATTATTGCGGGCACCTTGGAGACAGATGACGTAAAAATCACCGGGCCAATCGCGGGCTTGTCGACCGATCCGCTTTACATCGATGTCCAATTGCCGCCCGGTGCCAGTTTTTCCCTGCGCATCACGCGTGGACTGAACGCTATGGCCTATGTATTTGAGGGCCAGCTGAAGCTCTCAGGTGCAGACACTTTGCTGGCAACGCACAGTGCTGCGGTTCTGAATGACGGCGATGTCGCGGCATTTACGGCGGCAGAGCAGGGCGCGCGCTTTCTGGTGCTGGCAGGGCGACCCTTGAATGAACCCGTGGCGCAATACGGCCCGTTTGTCATGAACACTATGGCTGAAATCGAACAGGCGGTTCGGGATTATCAGACCGGACGCCTGACCGCCTGATTCCGTGAGGTGGAAGAGCCCACTGCGGCTCTGACCGCTTCAATAATGCCGCGTGCTGATTGATCAAAGTTATACGGCTCAACCATCACGCGCGAGCGCTCCCCATAGGCCTGCCGCATTCCGTCATTGGATAACAAGTTCGCGGCGCAGTCTGCCCACTGCTCTAGATCGAGTTTGCGCACAAAGCCGTTTTTTCGATCGACCACTAATTCATCAGCCGCACCAGCATGTGGGCTAATGATGACAGGCAGGCTCGCAGCGCAGGCTTCATTCGCCACCACACCCCAGACATCTGCCTCGGTTGGGAATAGAAATACTTTTGCGGAGTGATACAAGCCCGGAAGATCGGCTTGTTTGGCGAATCCGTTAAACACCACATCCACATTTGCTGCATGAGCTTGGGCCCGCAAGCGTAATGAATCTTCCAGGCTGCCCGAGCCAACGATCAGCAAACGCGTTTTGCGCATTAACAGCGCAGCACAGCGTGCCGCCACCTCGATCGCGAACGCTGGCCGTTTGCCGGGCTCGAGTCTTCCACAAAAGATAAAGTCGAACACTTTTTCCGGCGCGTTGTCTTCAGCGGTGCGGAAGCTGTCGTTGTCGACACACAGGCAAGAGCGGTAACACGCAGCACGCGGTACACCATACTGCCGATACAGGGCGAAGCCACCATTGCTGGCGGCAATCACCGAGCGTGCTCGTCTATACACTACGCGCCTCAAACCGACATGTACCCGGCTAAGGCTACTCTCAGACTGCAAAGTACCGTCTGTCATTGGTACATAGACACGACGAGTTAGCGCGCACCAGCTCATGGCATATAGATGGGTAGGATTGAACCCATTACCGATCACCACGTCAGGCGAGAAACGCCCCAAGGCAAGATAGACCTCGGGGTTGTTGTGAATGTAGCGCCCATTGACGGTGGTGATGCGCTCGCGCAAATAGGTTGCATCAAATTTCATCGGAGGCAAATCCCAAAAGCGATTGGGCTCACGTCGACAACAAAAAATAACCTTTAGCTGCACATCGGGTGTGGCAGCGATGCGATTAAGAATCGGAATCCGATACGGCGGGGGTTCGTTTAGCACCAGCGCAAGTTTAGGCATCGATAGTTTCGGCAGTGAGCGAAGTGGGTAGGGGAGCGAGCGTCTGATGGTAGATGGCCATTAGTGTGGTGTAGTTGCGCTCGGGCGTGTAGCGCGCCAGATAGGTCTGATATGCCTCCAGCCCCATGCGCCGCATCTGTATTGGGTTCGATACCGCATACGCAATCGCATCGGCTAGTTCATCAGCATTACCGGGCGTAACCAGTAGGCCGTTATGACCATGTTCAATAATTTCGCGTAAGCCGCCGTGCCGACTCGCAATGACTGGTGTGCCGCAAGCAAAAGCCTCGATTGCTGCTAAACCAAAACTTTCGATGCCAGTGCTTGGCATCACCAAAAATTCTGCGTTCGCGATACGAGTACGCAATGTCTCGCCCTGCTCGAAGCCGATGTAATCTAGCCATTCGCTTTGTTCTACAAAGGCTTGCAAAGGGCCACTGCCACAGACTGCGATGCGGGTTACCGGCTTTTGCCGAATCGCTTG
>JAPLQC010000028.1 GCA_026399895.1 Burkholderiales bacterium | reverse complement strand
GGTGATGCCGCACGTGCTCGAGTTTTCTGCAGAACCGCATCAAGTGCTGCGTGAGGTTGAACGTGTGCTGATACCCGAAGGGCAGGTCATTATTTGTGGTTTCAATCCCATCAGCATGTGGGGCGCGCGCCAATCTGCAGGAAGGATGACCGGTGCCCACTTTTTGCCGCTGCATGGTGAGTTCATCAGCGTGCCGCGCCTGAAAGATTGGTTGAAGCTGCTGAATATGGAAATCAATCGTGGCCACTTCGGTTGTTACGCGCCGCCGTGTGCGACGGATAAGTGGTTAGGTCGCTTCTCTTTTCTGGAGAAGGCAGGCAATCGTTGGTGGCCGTACCTGGGTGCGCTGTATATCGTGCAGGCTATCAAGCGTGTGCAAGGCATGCGCCTGATTGGTCCAGCATGGGATAAAAAACGTAGCGTTGTGCCGGGCGCGATGCCAGTGACTAATCGCATGAAAAAACAAAGAGACCAGGATGGATAGTGTTGAAATTTTTACCGACGGTGCTTGTAAGGGTAATCCTGGCCCTGGTGGTTGGGGTGCCTGGATTATTCATGGCAGCCTCGAGCAATGGATTGCCGCGGGCAGGCCGGTAGAAAAAACCAAGTCATTGTTTGGTGGTGAGATGGCAACCACTAATAATCGAATGGAGTTGCTTGCGGTGATTGAGGCGTTGAACGCACTGAAACGCCCTTGCGAAGTCATGGTGCATACCGATAGCCAGTATGTACACAAAGGTATCAGCGAGTGGTTAGCGGGTTGGAAAGCGAAAGGTTGGAAGACTGCGAGCAAAGCGCCCGTAAAAAATGTCGATCTGTGGCAGGCACTCGACGAGGCCAGATTGCGTCACCAGATAGAATGGCGCTGGATCAAAGGGCACGCGGGTCATGAGGGCAATGAAATGGCCGATGAACTCGCTAACCGCGGTGTTGATCATGCGCGCGCAAATGCGCGTGCCGCCTGAGCCCGCCGTCTTTGCATCCTTTTCTTATCGATAACATCCATGCGACAGATTATTCTTGATACTGAAACAACCGGGCTGAACCCTAGAAGCGGCGACCGCATCATTGAGATCGGCTGTGTCGAAATGGTGAACCGCCGGCTGACTGGAAATAACTTTCACTACTACATCAATCCGGAGCGTGATTCCGATCCCGGTGCGTTGGCAGTACACGGTTTGACCACAGAATTCCTAAGCGATAAGCCGAAGTTTGCGGACATCGCTAATACCTTGTGCGAGTTTGTGAGTGACGCCGAAATCATTATTCACAACGCTCCGTTTGATGTTGGCTTTCTTGATGCAGAGTTCGAACGGGTCGGTAAATCAAACTTTGCTGCGCAGGTGCGGCAGGTGATTGATACGCTGGTGCAGGCTAAAGAGCTCTTCCCCGGCAAACGGAATTCACTCGACGCACTCTGCGAGCGCTACGGTGTCTCGAATGCACACCGTACGCTGCATGGCGCCTTGCTCGATGCCGAGCTACTGGCCGAGGTGTATCTCGCCATGACCCGCGGTCAAGATAGCTTGGGTATGGATCTACAGGCGGGAGGCGATGGCGATGACGCTACGGGAACCGGCATTGCGATCGCCGACATTCTGGTTCTGCCACCGACTGCAGATGAATTTGCCGAGCATGAGGCTTTGTTGCAGACCTTGGATAAGGAAGCGAAGGGCGCTTGCCTATGGCGGAAGTTGGGGTCGGCCACCTGAAGTTGATGCGTCAGTCTTGCTATGCGATAATTCGCGCCCCTCGGGAGGTTAGCTCAGGGGTAGAGCGATCGCCTCACACGCGATAGGTCGCTGGTTCGAAACCAGCACTTCCCACCAAATACCCACCTAGAAATTCAATGCCCGCCAGGGCGCTCACGGCGTGCGCTTGCGCTGTATCGCCGCACCCGGGCGCAACTTCTTCTGTCCGAACCGTTTTGCCAACGTCTTTAGCGGCGGCGTCTCTGCGCCGCGCACACGGCGCGTCATCATGGCGGGAGTATCCGAACGGGGTACCAAATGCTGTGGGCCATTGCCGATTAGCTCTGTGCGACCGATACGGCGCAAACCCTCGCGCAAAGTTTCCCAGTTATTTGGGTCGTGATAGCGCAGCAGTGCTTTATGAAAGCGACGAATTTTTGCAGTGCGCGGTGTTTCTACAGTTTCGGAATCGCGGGCAATCTTGCGTAGCGGGTTCTTGCGCGTGTGATACATCGCAGTCGCCATCGCCAGCGGCGTCGGCAAGAAAGATTGCACCTGATCGAGCCGGAAATCATTTTGCTTTAACCATATCGCAAGATTCACCATATCTTCATCGGTGGTGCCGGGGTGAGCCGCGATGAAGTAGGGGATCAGGTACTGTTCCTTGCCCGCTTCTTTCGAGTACTTGTCGAATAACTCTTTGAATTTGTAGTACGAGCCCATACCGGGCTTCATCATTTTCGAGAGTGGGCCTTCCTCAGAGTGCTCGGGTGCGATCTTCAGCAAGCCGCCGACATGATGCGTGGCTAGTTCTTTCACATACTCGGGTGAGCGTACCGCCAGGTCATAGCGTAAGCCGGAGCTGACCAGGATTTTCTTCACACCTTTGATGGCGCGTGCTCGGCGGTACAGCTGCACCAGCTTGCCGTGATCCGTATTCAAATTGCTGCAAATCGTCGGATAGACACAAGACAGTCGTCGACAACTTTGCTCGATGCTCGGGTCTTTACAGCCGAGGCGGTACATATTCGCAGTCGGCCCACCAAGATCGGAGATGGTGCCGGTAAATCCTTTAGTCTTGTCACGAATCAGTTCAATCTCGCGCAAGATGGAAGGCTCGGAGCGGCTCTGAATAATGCGGCCCTCATGCTCGGTGATTGAGCAGAAGGTGCAACCACCAAAGCAGCCGCGCATGATATTCACCGAAAAGCGAATCATGTCCCATGCGGGGATTTTTGCATCACCATAGGCAGGATGCGGCGCACGTGCATAGGGCAGGTCATACACATGATCCATCTCTTCCATCGCCAGCGGTATGGGTGGAGGATTGAGCCAGATATCGCGCTCGCCATGCGCTTGCACCATCGCGCGTGCATTGCCGGGGTTGGATTCCAGATGAAACACACGCGATGCATGCGCATACGCGACTTCATCTTCTTTCACCGTCTCGAATGATGGCAGCCTGACCACGCTACGCGCGCGAACTTCTGCTTGCTGCGCGAGCCTTTCTTCACGGCTGATGATGCGCACCGGTTGCGGTGCATCCTGCGAAGCACCCTGTGCCGTGCCGCACGCTTGCGGCTCCTTTTCTTTCATCTCATAAGGATCAGGATGAGGCTCTACTTTGCCGGGGGTATCAACGCGCGTAGAGTCAACCTCACGCCAATCGTCGGCCGGTTTCCAACCACTGGCCACGATAAACGCCGTGCCACGCAGATCGCGGATCGTTTTCACCGACTCGCCTTGGGCTATGCGATGCGACAGCTCAAGTAGTGCGCGCTCGGCATTACCAAACAAAAGAATATCGGCCTTTGAATCGAGCAACACCGAGCGTCGTACCGTATCTGACCAATAATCGAAGTGCGCGATACGTCGCAAGCTGGCTTCGATACTGCCGATGACGATGGGTACACCTGGGAAAGCCTCGCGCGCACGATGCGCATATACCGTGAGAGTGCGGTCAGGGCGTTTATTTGGCGCACCATGCGGCGTGTAGGCGTCTTCGGAGCGCGGCTTGCGATCAGCGGTGTAGCGGTTGATCATGGAATCCATATTTCCGGCAGTGACACCGAAATACAGATTCGGCCGTCCCAGCGCGCGGAATGGCTCTGCGGATTGCCAGTCGGGTTGGCTGATGATCCCCACTCTGAAGCCCTGTGCTTCCAGCAAACGTCCGATCAGTGCCATTCCGAAGCTTGGGTGGTCGATATAAGCGTCGCCCGTGATCAGGATGATGTCGCATGTATCCCAGCCCAGTTGCTCCATTTCCCGCCG